>JANRLT010000023.1 GCA_033762255.1 Pirellulales bacterium
ACTGTATGGAGCGCATGGGGCACCTCCCCTATTAAGCAACGAACTCAGCTTTTATAGAAACATCCCTCCCTCCAGGATTCATTATGGCAGTCCGGATAAGCAATTGGCAAATTTTTAGAATTTATTGCTACTGTAAAATCCGTCCAACAGAGTTTGTTTTGATGGACTGGGAACACATTTGCACGGAGTCCTAGATAAACCATGCATCCCGCAGGGATGCCAGCAATTAGCCGGTGGTCGCGCAGCGCACCACCGGATGGAAAAAAACATTTCTGATTTGGCATCCCGCAGGGATGCCAGAGAATAAAATAGCCTGCCATCCCTGCCGGGATGAAAAGAATCGTTCGGGGATATTTTTCCGGTGGTATCGCTGCGCTCAACCACCGGCTAGGGGCGGTGATCCCTGCCGGGATCGGAGATAGTGGGTAGTGATAAAATGGGGCTGTCCACGTTCCCCTGACTACAATCCACTCACCACTTCCTATCAGCCCCTTAGATTCTTTTGCATGTGCTTTTTGTAGCCTTCCACGCCTGGCTGCCCGTAAGGATTGATGCCAATCAAACGCCCCTCAAGCACGGTGGCCAGCATCAACATTTGAAAAAACTGTCCCATCGAGTATTCATCCAAACCAGGTAAGTTTAGGTCGGCGGTGGGACGGCAATCATCCGCGTAGGCCTGGTTGGTGCCGTCGATCGCGGCGGTCAGGATCTGAGGGACGGTCTTGCCCGCAAGTTCATTAAGCTTGTCCTGGTCCAAATCGCTAGCTTCGATGGCCAGCCGGTCGCGCCGCACGCTATGGGAAATGACGTTGGTGATGACCTTGTCCCGGCGCCCTTCTTGGTGTTGTTGGCCGCGGGAATGCAGGTCGCGCGTGTTGACCACGGTCAGTGGCGTTGCTCCATGTTCTTTCTTACCCAGGCTTTCGCTGAGGAGTTGGTCGTACCACATCCCCGCGGCCTCGAGCCCCTTCCCCCAGGTGCTCAGGATGCGGATGGTCGCGCCTCGCTGGACTTCTAGTAAATGGCACACGCCGACGTAATCAAGCACGGGGTTGGAACCCAGTGGGGTGCGATTGCTAAACGCCCCCGCCGTGCGATAGCGCGCATTCATGGCGGCAGCTCCTTCCAGCAAGCGGACAATATCGATGCCAATCACCGCGGCTGGCAACAGGCCCACGGCGGTTAAGATTGAAAACCGCCCGCCGACGCCATCGGGAATATCAAAGATCTCCGGACAGCCCAGCGCGCGACTCAGTTCAAAAAGGCGGCCGCTTTTACCGGTGACAGGGACAATGTATTCCGCCAAGGCCGAGCGTTCCCCACCCAGGGATTTTTGCAGGGCATTCCAAAACAGGCGAAACGCGGCGGCGGTTTCCAGGGTGCCGCCGCTTTTGCTAATCACCACGATTCCCCAGCGGTCTTCAACGGCGGTTGCCACCGCTGGCGTGGCGCGGTTGCAGCCCAAGAGATCCAGCAACCCCTGCAGGCTGTCGTTATCGACGTTGTTTCCTTCAAAGTAAATCCTGGGTTTGCCTCCCCGTTCACCCCGGGACAGTTCATTATGGTAGGGGTGGCAGCAAGCCTCTAGCAGTGCCCGGGCGCCCATGTACGATCCGCCAATGCCCAACACCACGACGCGATCGATCGCCTCGCGCAGGCGGGCGGCCGTGGCTAAAATGCGGCCCAATTCGCTGGTGTGGCGGTTGGTCTTGTAATCGGCCAGGAGGCGGTCGGGCAAATCCATGAATCCCGCGTCCAACGGCTGTTTGTCGGCGGGGACGGGACCCCCGGAGTGCCACAACTCGAGATCGGCCAGGGTTTCCGCGCGGGCGGCTTCGAGTTTGGGGGCTAGGGCCGCCAGGTCGGCCTTGTCGATGCCCGTTTGGGGGATGAAACAGGCCGTGGGATCGTAAGAAAGCTCGCGATTGGTGGGATTAAAGCGCAACGTCATGGCAAATTTGCGGGTCAAGGGGGAAAAATGATCAACAACCTGGGCGGGCGTGCGTCAACAGGTAGTGTAACGCCGGGTTGGCGTAGGGAAAAGCGGGCGATGAAAAGAGCAGCCAGCCATCACCGCAGTAATACAGCAGGTGATAAGAAGGTATTCGTCCCGCAACTCATTGGGCACACAGATAAAAATGGATAAATTTTTTGGAAAACACAATTTCTGGTGATTGACAAAACTTTAATTGTTAAGCATATTCTACGAAGCTTATGGAAGCTGCGAAGGGCAGATTCCAGATGGGATAGCAGGGCAGTTCTGAGTTTTGGGCAGATTCTTTTTTTGTGTTGGGGCAATTCTGTTGGTACTGGGCAGGTTTCTTAGTTTTTTGGGCAATTCTGGTGTTTAAGGCGATTCCTATCTGACTCAATTAGAGTCGGCTTTGATTTGCTAGTTGACTTCACTTTTTTGTATAAGGGGCAGCTTATGCGGCTGGCAATCTGGGCGTGCGCGCTTGTATGGACTTTTACACATGTTTGCCATGCTGAACTTGTATGGGACCCCCTCTCGGTCGGCAACTGCAATCTCTATTTGGATGCCCGTGACTTGTCCACGCTCACACTGACCCCCGCGGGTAAAGTGCTGGCCTGGAAAGACAAGGCCACGGGATTGGTCTTTTCCGCCCCGGATGAAGATCGTGCACCGCAGTATTTGGCAAATTCCCCGCTCGGCCCGGCGGTCTACTTTGAGCCGATCCACTACCTCAAAGCGACCATTGCGGATTGGATGACAACCCAAGGCCAGATCGGGATGAACGTCCACTGGCTCGAGCAATCGTCCGAAACGTTCCCGCTCTCGAGCGCGGATGAGCAATCCAACTCAAAGTACACGATGTTTTACACCCGCCAAGTAGGACCGAATTACCGATTTGGCATGCGTATGCGTAATCAACCAGACGTACCGGCGTTTAACGGCGGGATCGAGGCGGACGGGTCCAGCCTGCAACTGGACACCAACTATTCGCTCAACATCCGCGCGCACGGGACGGGGGGAACATCCAGCTACGAACTGTGGGGGAACGGGATCAATTATCCACCCACCTATGGCAGCAACGCGGCGATGCTCAATTCGTGGATGGGGTCAATCCCCGGCCGCGACAATCTGATCCTAGGGGCGTTTCAGCTTCAGGATAGCGTCCAGCAAACGGGCAAGTTCTACATTGGCCAGGCCGTGGCGTTTAGCTCGCCATTGAATAACCAACAAAATGCCGAGTTCCAGGAAATGCTACTGACGATTGGCAGCACGCCGATCCCGGAACCGGGGAATGGTATTACATATATAACTATATTGGCTAGTCTATCAGGCTGGCTACTTCGACAGTGTAAGAGAAATATTTAGCAGCACAGAGATAGGAATTGAGGATTTAGATTATCCCCTAATTGCGTGTTGAAATTCGAACGGCCAACCCTGCAAAGCATTGATGAGAGGGTGTTTAGGACAAATAGGGGACATAAGGTGTCGGCGAGACAAGTTATGCAAGGAGAACGAAGCAGAGGAATCCTAAACTTCGTCGCTGGAGCTCGACGAAGCACAACGCGGTCGTAGCCTGCCAGAACGACACAGATAAATTATACGCTCTCTAGCAGAGTTTTTCGTTCCCCAACAGATCCCGCAGCAACTCCGCCAGACCCGTGTCAAAGGTCGCGTAGCGGGGCTGCCAGCCCAGTCGGGCCTTGACCAGCGCATTGCGCATCCGTAGGGAAACATTCAGCGCCTCGACCAGGGGAAATCCCAGCAGCAGCCCGACAATCCAGCCGGGCGCGTTTCCCACGCGCGGCAGACCCAGGGCGGCGGCCAGGCGGCAAATGACCTCGGCGCGGCGCAATGGCAGGTCGTCGCCGACAAAGTGGTTCTGCCCCGCTTGGCCGCGCTCGAGCGCTAGGACGTACACCTGGGCCAGGTCATCCACCTGCACCAGTCCCCAGTAGTTTGCCCCCTTGCCCACAATGCGATATTGGCCGCGCCGCAGCAGGGAGATGGTTTCTTGCATAAATCCCCCCGGTCCATACACAAATCCCGGCGTGACCACTTGTGCTTGCAGGCCGTGTCGCTGGTGGAGGGTCCATAGTTCGTAGACCATTTCGGCGTGTCCCCGGGCCAGCAGACACGGACGCAGGGGGGCGCTTTCATCCATCCACGACTCTCCTCCGCCAGCATGGGCCAAGGCTCCGCTAGTATAGATGAGCGGTTTATTTTGCAGCAGGCACTCGGTCGCCAGCGCGCGGGTCATGGTGGCGTCAGAACGATGCATGGCCACGATTTTGCCGTTCGTCCAGCGTCCCCGCGGTTTGGCCTGGGCGGCATGGATAACGGCCTGGGTTTGGGCCACCAACGGGGTGTAGGTTATCGGTTGGGTCATCTCGCCCACGGCGATGCGCATTCCCCGCGCCTGCAGGTTAGCGCCTCGCGCGGGATGGCGCACCAGTCCCGTGACCGCGTGCCCCCGCGCTAATAACGCTCGGACAATCGCCGAGCCAATAAATCCGGTCGCGCCGGTAACCAGGACATGCATGGGAGTTCGTCGAGGAAAGGATTCCGACCTGGGGATGGTAATTACAATCGGGAAGCGGGCTGATCCACCAGGAAGACGCAATGCGCCGCGCTTTCCCCCTCTCCAGAGCGAATTTAGGCCGCGTCTGTTACAATAAGCGCTAATCACGCCCAGGGAGGCTGATCCGTAAGGTCCAGAAGGTACAGCCGTGTGGTGATCAATTTTGGCAAGTTCTGCGCAAGACGCCGGGCAAAATGACCAAAATTGCCGAGAAATAGCCTGCGGTTTACAGCAAAATTATTATGAGTTTGTTAGTTTTGGGGAGTAATAGGGCTAACTCATCAGGACTTAACATTTACCGTATAACCTATGGGGGCAAATTCGATTTGCAATGACATTCTCGTTTCTAGCTCCTTCATCGCGCCCCTGGAGTCACATCATGCCAGTTCGGATTCAGCGATTTGCCCGGTTGTTTTTTCAGTCCGCCGCCACAGTCGCGTTTTCGCTTTGCGCGGGGACGGCTTTGATCGCCGACACTCGGCCCGGTGATTTGGATTTAGATGGCGATGTGGACTTTCAAGACGCCTTCGTCTTGAACGGAAATTACGGTACCACCTCAGGCGCGGCTTGGGCTGATGGAGATATCAACCAGGACGGAGCAGTAAACTTTGCCGACGCCTTTGCCCAGACGAACGAGTCCGGCACTTCCTACGCCACCACTCCGGGGACGCTGGGTGATAACATTTTGACGCTGATTTATGACGCCGCCACGGGGGTGGTCTCGGTGGAAGGCCCCGTCACCGAGCAATATAAATCGTTGAGCATTCAAAGCGCATCAGGCAGTTTCGCGCTCAATCAGGCCAATTGGCTAAACGGCACCGGCGGGCCTAATCCGGGCGTGGGCTTTGTGGTCAACACCGCCGCCCAACAGGGATTTGCCTCTAACACCGCGCTGGGCCACACGTTTTTGATTTCCAATGGTTACAATGTGGGGGATATTCTGGGAACGGGCTTGACCGAGTCATTCTTGCTTTCGGATTTGACGATTTCTTACGGGATTCAGGGCGTGGTGGGAACCAAAGTTGGCGATTTCCGCATGAGTGGCGCGATGGTCGTCAATCAATGGGTTGGCGCGAGCGGCGCAAACTGGACGGTCGCCGGCAGTTGGGCCGGACCCGTCCCCAACAGTAACACCGCCGAAGCCAGCTTTTTGGGAATGGGCGGGGCTAATGCCAACCTTAACGCCAGCCAAACCGTCAATAAGCTCACCTTTAATTCCAGCGTCGGCTATGTGTTGGCGGGTCCCGCAGCCAATGTTCTCAGCTTAGCAGGGACGAATCCGGTCATTAGCACCGCTGGTACGGGCAGCCCGTCGGTTAATACTTCGCTCAACCTGGGTAATAACACCGCGATCACGGTCGGTGGCGGGGGATTGAGCTTTGCTCTGCCAACAGGTTCCACGAGCACTGTGGGTACCGGTGTCGCCGCCACGGTGGCCGGGGGAAGCACATTAACCCTAGGAGGAGCTGTCAGTGCCTTGGGAAGCACCGCCGGCAATAAAGCCAATATCACCACCAGTGCCGCAACTAGCACGCTCAGTGTGACCAATGGCGATCAGGTGGTCGGCCATGTCGCGGGACCTGGAGCGGGCGCGGGGACCGCGGTTGGCTCCACTAGCATCACGGGACAAAAGTCACTGACCGTGGATGGGCTGCGGCAACAAAGGCTGACATTATCCGCCGGAAATGCCACCACCTTTACCCGGCTAAATGCCCGGGCCGTGGATGGCGGGGCAAATGGCCTAATCCTGATTAATAACACCCTTTTGAATGGCGGTTCCGGGACCCCCGGCATGTCGTTGGGAAATGAGTCCTATTTGGACCTGAATGACAACGATTTGATCTTGTATCACTCGGACAATGTGGGTGACCCCAATCCGTTGGCCACAATCACCCAATATGTGGATAATTTTTATAGTTTTGGCTCGGCTCCGGGGAATAACGTCCCGGTCATTGGCAGCTCCACGGTGGAGAACTCTGGCGGATCGCGGATCTTGATTCCCGTGGATAACAACAATAGCCAATTTGGAGATGTCGGCAATCCGTTTTATGATTTGACCCTGGGCAATAGCACGCTGGGGACCGGCTTTAATCAAATTATCGTCCGCTTTACCTATCCCGGCGACTACAACCTGGATGGCAAAGTTGACGGCTCGGACTATATCGTGGTTGACTCCAATTTGGGAACGCCGACCCCGGGATTATCCGGTGGCTGGTTGTTGGGTGACGGGGACTTTGACGGGATCATTACACCCGCCGACTATCTCCCGATCGACAGCAACTTTGGCCAGGGGGTCAGCAATCCGCTGGGGATCGCCGCCACCGCCATTCCCGAACCTAGCGTCTGGATGTTGGGCGCGGTCGGGTTATTTGGTTTAGCCGCCTGGGGTCGGACCCGCAGGCGTGGCTAAAGAAATCTGCTTGTCATGTCTGGGTCAATTTTATTTTTGATCTTTGGCGGGGATGTCGACTTAGCCCTGGAAAATTATTCCTCGGACTGGCTGCGTCCCCCGCCTAAAAAGATCATGGCATAGTAAGCCACTGTCAAAATTGACTCTAAGGTCCCCGCGACATAGGTCAGCGCGGCGGCATTAAGCACTTTATTTATGTGCGGCATCTCGGTCGAGGGGACGATGCCGCTGTCGACCAGGATCCGCTTGGCCCGGGCGCTGGCGTCATACTCCACGGGCAAATTGATAATCTGAAATAACGCGACGACCGAAAATAAGCCAAGGCCCGCCCAGATCAGCGGTTGAATCTGCATGACAGCCCCTAGCAGCATCAGGCCAATCCCCCCCGAACCGCCAAAGTTGGCGGCGGGAACGGCCAAATTTCGGATTACCAGGGGCGCATAACGCTCCGCGTCTTGAATGGCGTGCCCCGCCTCGTGCGCGGCGATGCCCACCGCCGATAGCGACCGTCCGACAAAGTTGGGTTGGCTAAGGCGGAGCGCTTTGGCCGTGGGATCATAATGGTCGGATAACTGTCCCGGCACGGCCTCGACGCCGACATGGTGCAACCCGGCCGAATCCAATATATACCGCGCCGCCGCGGCGCCGCTCAGCGGGGCGGGCATTTGACTGGCATCGTTATACGCGCTCATCATGCGCGTGCGGGCCCACAACGCTAACAACAGCGCGGGTGCTAAAAAGACAAAGTACATTGGGTCAAAAAACATGCTGACGTTCCTTATCGCTAGCGAATAACCAGAAACCTCCCGTGAATCACGCTACGGTGCCAAAATGGCAGTGGCTTGCGGTGGGGTTAAAGTTATGCCATCTTCGCCCTCCTAAGGGAAAACACGCTAGTTCTGTGCCATCAATTAGTTTTGATTGAGCCGCAGTGTGCTAGCCCAAACGGTTAGAGCGTCAAAAACCTTAGGCTAGTGTCCTGCGGCTGATCAGCTCCACTCGAATCCTTAACTTTGACACAGCACTAGTCCTCAACCTGTAATACGCTAGGCGTTCATTCTTGGCAGTCCTGGCTGACTAAAATTTACCGCAATCCATCACTGCGATTTACGTGCCAAGGAGAAATGGGTGTTCTCAGATATTTGTATTCGGGTTGGGTATATCAGATGTAAGTGTAATTGCAACAATGGCTTATGGAAAACAGTTAGGATAGTTCCCGAGCTGCCAAATCGTAAAAAACCCACAAGATTTGGCTAGTTTGCAAAAGGCAGGCTCAGTATACTTTGCCCCGCATCTTTTGTGCTCTTTTTGCATAGTTTCGCTCGAGACAAACGGATTTGTCCGCTTGGTGCTGTTTTGAAATCCTCGCGCAAGGCCGAGACAGGGGAGCATGGCTGCTCCCTCCGGGCAATTTGCCGGCCTGGAACCGCCAATAACTGGTGCCGTCGCGGCGCTCCCGCTGGTGGGGGCGTGGGAGCCTTTGCGCGCGCTTGGCGGGGAGTGGTTTGCTGGTTGGGATTAAGCTGGATCGGCATGGCCCTGGCCTCAGGAACACTCATTGCACAAACTCCGGCGGGGCCGGCGCTTTCCCCTTCGACAGCCCCTTCCGCCCCCCCGGGAATTGATTTGACGATCCGCCCCGCTCCTGCCCAAGCTTTGGGAAAAAATGAACTTGCACAAAAGCCGCGAGCAAATCCCGTTTTAAGGCTCTCGCCGGGCGAACCCTCGGCTTCATCGGATCATTTGCCGATGAACGCGCCGTCTGGTCCTCTCACCCTGGGGGCCGCGTCCGCCGCCGCGCCAGTCAGCACGCCGCATCAAACAACCGGGGATCAGCCTGGCGTGGCTAGCCAATCTGTCGCCGCGCAGCCGTTTCCGCCCGTACATGCGACAGCTCCGCCCGGTGCCGGTGGGGGCATGCTCACGGTGGACGCGGACCCGCCGGCGGACGACCTATCGGCCAAGGATCGGGGGTGGACAATTCAGGTGCGGGCGGCCTGGGGCGGGGGAGAGGAGCAAACTTGGCAGGCCGAGTTTTCCTGGTCGGCGGGGCCGATCGTGCTCATTCGCGCCCTCGGGATTGAAGCGGACGAGCCGGGTTCGATGTGGACGGAGGATGGCGTGCTGCATGTTCGCCAGCCCAGTGCGCGCGCCTATGACGGAGTGGACATGCGAATGCCCTTTGATGCCGAAGGGGTGTTGCGGTATCGCTTTACGACTAAAACAGGCGAGACAATCAACGGGCAGGTCACCGTGGCCGAGCTACTGGGGAATACCTGGCAAAAGCCGCTGGACGAGTCGGGGAATAGGCTCTTTTTACGACGTATGCCGGGGGACGCGCTGCGGGTTCATTGCGAGCGCGGGCACTTGGTATGCGACGTGGGGGAGGAATTTCGATTTGAAGTGACGCCGCATCTGTTGCCCGTGGCGGATGGCGCGGGGTTGCGCATCCGGCCAAAACTGGTGCTCAAGTCCAGTGGGCAGGAAGTGGGCGCGCAGGAATACCAGATCCATAAATACACGCGCAACTGGTCGCGTCCCGCCGCCGCGGGGGGGGCGCAACCTTCGATACCTTTTACTTTGCGCATCCCGGAACAAGAGGGAGTGTACGAAATCCAAATCGAAGTGACCGAAAAAGGCCCTTTGCGCTGGGGCAAACCCCTGATGAGCCGCACGGTGCAATTGGTGGCGGTGGCCGAATTGTCCTCGCGGCCCTCGACCGGTAAGCAGCAAAACCCCTGGGTTAAGGTGCAGGAAATAGATCCAACCAATAACAGTTGGACGGAAAAATTTCGCGGCAACTGGTCATTTTGGCCTGGCAGCCGACCCGGTTCCCTGGGAAATGGCAAATCCCAGGTGATCGAGGTCGCGGGTTGGGGAAACTATTTGCAATTAAACAACAACGATCCAGCGGGAGAGACCGCATGGGAGGCCTATCCGCTGACGATTGCCCAGCCGGGAATGCCGCACATCCTGGAGGTGGAATATCCGACGCAATTAGCGCAGCGGTTAGGGATCAGCCTGGTCGAGCCGAATGCCGCCGGCCAGGTCCAGCCGATTGGTCTGGATAGCGGAGTATTAGTAACCCCCGAGGGGGTGACCAGTCAACCTGGCTGGGGTCGCCAACGGGTGGTGTTTTGGCCGCGAACAAAGACCCCTGTGTTATTGTTGACCAATCGCGGCGCGGCGGGTGTGGCGGCCTATGGCAAAATTCAGGTTTTGGCGGGACCGGCCCATTTGCCAGCGGCGGGGAGCGCGGCGAATTTTGGGGAACGGCTGTGGGGAGCGGGCTGGCTACGGCCTCTTTTTCCTGAAAATTTTTCCGCCGCCGAAGCGCTTGACCCGTGGAGCGGGCGCACCTTGGATGACTGGCAGACATTTTGGGAGGGGTCGCAGCGGATGCTGGAATATCTGCGGCATCACGGCCACAATACCCTGGTCTTGGCCGCCTATGCGGATGGCAGCGCGATTTTTCCCGCCTCGGGACTGGGGGCCACGCCCCGCTATGACACGGGCGTCTTTTTTGACGCGGGCCAGGACCTGGAACGCAAGGATGTCCTGGAATTATTATGCCGCCTGTGCGATCGCGAGCAGGTGCAACTGTTCGCGGGATTGCAATTTGCCGCGACCATCCCCGCGCTAGAGCGGCAACTTCGGGAGGACCCCGTTGCGGCGGTTGGTATTTCCCTGGTGGGGGCCGAGGGACGCCCTTGGACCGCGGTCCATCCCGCGCGGCGGGGGCTGGCCCCTTATTACAACCCGCTTGATCCGCGCGTACAGGACGTGATCCGCCGAACCGTGCGCGCGACGGCAAGGCGCTACGCCCCGCATCCCTCTTTTCGAGGATTGGTATTAGAAGTCTCCGCCGACGGCTTTTTGCAATTTCCGGGTGAATACTGGGGATTGGATGATCGGACCGTGGCGGAATTTGAACAATCCGCCCAACTGCAAATTCCCGCATCCGGTCCCGAGCGACATTGGCAACGCGCGCGCTACTTGCAGGCAAATCCCGCCGCCCGGCAGGCTTGGCTCAATTTTCGCGCGGAGCGATTGAGTGATTTTTTTGCCCGACTCACAGCCGATGTTCGCGATGCGCGGGGGGACCTGCAATTGGTCTTTTTGCCCACGAATCCGTGGGAATCCCCCGATTTGCCCGCCGCCCGCCAGCCCACGCTGGTAGGGGCGCGGTCGCCGCGGGATTGGACCCTGCCGATTGGCGGGCAGGGGTGGGGAGCGGCAGGGACCGACGGCGATCTGCGGGACGCCGGTCCATCTTCCCCGCGGGCCGTGATCACTGTCAGTCCGGAGTCACGAGAACGCACAGCGAGCGCGGCCCCGTTGTGGCTGCATACCGCGCGACAATTTGCTTCGACGGAACTGCTTACCGGTGATAGCGAACGGGAATTTCTGGCGGAACTGCGAAGGCCGGAAGAATCGCCACGCGGCTCGGCGCCAAACTTGGCGGACATGGTGGCTGGTACGGTGTTTTTGCACGAACCGCAACGGCTGCGTCTGGCCTCTTTTGACGAAAAAAGCCCTTTTGGCAAAGAAAAGACCTTTACCTGGCAGGTAACGCAATTTTCCCCCGCCGCGTGGGGAAATCGCCGCCGCTTTGCGCTGGCCCTGGCCGAACGCGACCAGCCCTGGTTGATCGACGCCGGCTGGCTGCTCCCCCTGGGTCAAGAAGAACACCTACAGGAAATGGGAGCCGCGTTTCGCCGCCTGCCGGCTGAAACATTTGGCACGCTTGATATGGCAAGCGAGCCGGTCACCCTGCGGTGGCTGGTTCTGAATGGCCAAACCTGGCTGTACGCGGTCAATAGCGCTCCCTTTGCGGTCAAGGTCAAACTGGGGATCAATTTACCCACAGGGTCGCGCCCCGTGGAGCTAAGCGGAATGCGGGTGGTGGCCCCAGTGCAGGGAAATACCTGGACGCTGGAGCTAAAACCATACGACCTGTTGGCGGTACGTTGGCCGGGAAATGTGCAGATTATCTCCGCGGAAACGCAATTTCCCGGGGAATTGGCCGACACACTGCAATCGCGCCTGGGGGAAATGCGCGCCCGGCGGGCCACCCTGGAAAATCCACCCCCCTTGACCACACTTCTCAATGGTGACTTGGAACGTCCCGTGGACAAAAACGGCGCGTCTCCCCATTGGCAATTGTCAGCCAGCGAGGACGCCGAAGCGGCCGCCGCCCCCGAAATGCGAGTCGTTTTTGACAATCCCCAGCAAGGTACCCAGGCACTGTTAATATCCAATCCCTTGGCGCAAAGCGCTACTCTGCAAAGCGAGCCCCTGGCCGCGCCGATCAGCGGGCGTTTGGCCTTATCGGTATGGTTGAAAATTGCGGACCCCCGTGCCCAACCCCAGGTCCGTCTGGTGATAAGCGGCTTACTCCGCGATGAGGAATTCGTGCGCTACGCCCCGATCGGCGCTCAGCAGCCCGCGGCTCCCCTGCGCGACTCTTGGGCCCAATATGTGCTGCAGGTGGATGACCTGCCTACCCAAGGTTTAACACAACTGCGCGTGCGCATCGAACTGTTAGGGGCAGGCCAGTTATGGGTGGACAATGCGCAACTGTTTGATTTGGCATTTAGCGAGGCGGAACGACGACAGTTTGACAAACTGCTGGCCCTGGCCGACTTTCAACTACAAAATGGCAAATTGGGGCGTTGTTGGACGCATTTGCAGGGATATTGGTCGCGGTATTTGCACGAAGTTGTCCCGCCGCCAAAGATGGAAGTCTTTCCCGCGGCAAAGTCGGATCAGCCGCAAAATACGACTCCGCCGCCGGAATCAACTCCCACCAAGACCGGTGAGCAAGCGGCTAAACCGACCATGTGGGACAGAATGCGCGACTGGTGGCGATAAGGCCCGTAGATTTTCTGCCGTTTCGGCGGGAGCAAAGGGGGGGACTGGCCGGAAATGTCGCGCCGGAATTGCTATAATCAGGCAGGTCTCCGCCGTAGCGGAATGGTCCTGTTGATGATTTTTTGGCGCGCGAGAATTTATGCCACGTCGGAAAGTTCGCAAATTAAAATCCACCCCGCGTCTCGAGCGGCACTACGTCGAATTGAGCCAGCTCACGCCGGAAAATTTACTCTCGCGCCTATTTGCCCATTCCGTTGCGGGGCCGGACGCCCCGGTGGAGTTTGAGTTAGGCAGCGGCAAGGGGCTGTTTTTGCGAAACTTTGCCGCGCGGCATCCGGAGCGGAATTTTCTGGGTAATGAGGTCGCGCCCAAGTACGCCCTGTTTGCCGCGGGCCAGTTGGCTCAGCGGGAATTGACCAATGCGGTGATGATCCAGGGGGACGGCCTGCGCTTGCTGCGGGAATTTTTACCGACGGAGTCGCTCGCCGCGGTGCATGTGTACTTTCCCGATCCGTGGTGGAAAGCTCGTCATAAAAAGCGTCGAGTGCTTACTCCCGCCTCTCTGCGGGATATCCAACGAGTCTTGTTACCGGGGGGGAAACTACACTTTTGGACCGATGTGCAGGAATATTATGAAACCAGTATCGAGCTAATGATGTCGGTCACGCAACTGCGCGGCCCTGTGCCGATGGCCGAACCCCCCGCGCTACACGATCTGGACTATCGGACGCACTTTGAACGCCGCACCCGCCAAGCGGGCGAGCCGGTCTTTCGTTGCTGGTTTGAGAAATGAGAGACGGGAGTAGGTCCCGTCCGCCGGACGGGACTAACGCTACGGGTGGGTAGCGTCGGGAGGTAGAACGGGACGCGGGAGACGGGAGATGGGAGACGGGAGAGCAGGGGAACAGGAATGCCTAGCCGCGACGCGCAGCGAAGCGCGACTGGGGGCTGGGAAACAGGGCATAGGCAGAAGAGCGCGACAGCGGAGAATTAGCTCCAGCGGAGCGCAATCTTTAAAGCTGGTGACAAACAACCCCTTATTCATTTTTCATTTTTAATTCTTAATTGACTTGCCTCCCCAACCGTATTCAGCGGCCCGGCAATATGGTAATTTATTTATCTTGCAATCAAGGCTTTGTGGAACGCGGCATCGTTTCCCAGGCCGTTCATGAGTGGGCGTATAATCTCTGATTTAGGACGCGAAATTGTCATTTCCGGTGGAACGGATGCTGAATGTCACTTCAGCCCCTTTGCGGCAGTTGGGGGGGGTGCGAATTTTGGCTACGGGCAGTTACGCCCCCGAGCAGATCGTCACCAATGCCGATCTGGCCAGTCTGGGCTGTGATCCCGATTGGATTGTACAGCGGACCGGCGTCCACGAGCGTCGCCGGGCGCCCCCGGAAATAGCCACCAGCGATCTGGCCGTGAGTGCCGCCCAGCGTTGCCTGGCCAGCGCAAATTGCCCCCCCGGCGATGTCGATCTGGTTATCGTCGCCACTTTTACGCCGGACTTTCCCGCTCCCGCCACGGCTTGTTTGGTGCAGGATCGGTTGGGGATCAACGCTCCCGCCTTTGACCTGAATGCCGCTTGCGCGGGGTTCTTTTATGCGCTGGTCACTGGCATGCAGTTTGTGTCCAGCGGCTGCGCGCGTCGGGCCCTGGTCATTGGCGCTGACACCAACACCCGCGTGGTCGATCCGCGCGACCCCAAAATTTATCCCATCTTTGGTGATGGCGCGGGGGCCGTTCTATTAGCTCCAGGCGAGCCGGACCAGGGATTTTTGGCTTATACACTGGGTGCCGATGGTAGCGGCGTGGATCTGCTACGCATGCCCATGGGGGGGACGCGGGAACCGCCGCATGTCCCCGGTGTCGAGTCCGGCAGGCATTATTTGTGGATGGAGGGGCGGCCGGTCTTTAAATGGGCGGTGCGGATTATCCCCCAATCCACGCGCGAAGTCCTGGCCGCGGCGCAGGTGACGTTGGATCAGGTCCGGGGCGTGATTTTGCACCAGGCCAATGCACGAATTATTGACGCGGTCGCGGCCGAGCTGGAAATACCACCCCAGAAGGTGTGGCGCAATATCGAGCGTTACGGCAACACCTCGGCCGGCAGTATTCCGCTTGTGCTCGATGAGCATGTCCGCGCGGGAGAGTTGCGTCGGGGAGATTTACTCTTGATTAGCGGATTTGGGGCGGGGCTGGCGTGGGGGACGGGGCTGTTGCGGTGGTAGTCATTGAATACTTTTGAACACTCTTTTGTAATGACTCGTTCTATGTCTAATTTACAAAAGTTGGTTTGGCTGTTGCCTTTCTACGTGTTTGGTATTTGCCTGCCAAAAGCGGTGCAGGGGGCGGATGTGACGCCCCAGCCCCGCCCCGCACTAGGCATGAATCTGGCCGGTCCGGCGGATTGGAGCACCGAACTGCCGTTTGTCGATGTGTTTCGCCTGTCGCGGGAATGGATCAGCCAGCGGAAGGGGGCGGAATGGGGCAAAGGGCCCGCGCTGGCCCTGGATGAACAGGGCTGGGTCAAACAGCTAGAGCCTGATTGCTTTGCCGAGACTGCGCTCTGCACGATCGATGGCGGCCATTACCCCAGCGGACCCTGGACTGTCCTTTGGGAAGGCGAGGGAAAACTCGAATTATCCAAAGGGAAAGTCACCGTTACCGAGCGTAATCGTTTGGTGGTCAATATCGACGCCGCTGGTGGGGGATTTTTTCTACGCTTGCTGGCCACCAATCCCGCCAAGCCGGTTCGTAATATCCAAGTTCTCATGCCCAGCGTGACCGCCGCCCAAGCGGCCAAGAACCCCTGGAATCCCAAATTTTTGAACCTCTGGCGAGGCATGGCCTGCCTGCGGTTCATGGATCTGCAATTGACAAATAACTCTCCCCAAAAGCACTGGGCCGATCGCCCCCGGGTTTCCGACGCCACGTTCACCCGCCGGGGCGTGCCCGTGGAGTTGTTGTGCGACTTGGCCAATCGCCAGCAAGCCGACGCGTGGTTTTGCCTGCCGCATCAGGCCGATGATGAGTATGTGCGGGAATTTGCCAAAGTGGTGCGAGAGCGGCTTGACCCCCAGCTGCGCGCGTACATCGAATACTCCAACGAAGTCTGGAATGGCCAGTTCGAGCAACACCGCTATGCGGGCGAACAGGGGCAGCGGCTAAAACTGGCCGAAAAACCCTGGGAAGCGGCCTGGTACTTTACCGCGTATCGTTCGGGACAAATTTTTGACATTTGGGAAGAAGTTTTTGGGGGCCGGACCCGGTTGGTGCGGGTGCTGGCCAGTCAGGCGGGGAACAGTTATGTCGCCGAACAGATTGTTAATTGGCGCGATGCCAATCGCCAAGTAGTCGAGGCCGATGTCCTGGCGATTGCGCCGTATATTTCGCTAAATTTACCCAACGAGGGCGAAAACCTTACCGCCGCGGAAGTCGCCCAATGGTCGGTAGAACAATTGCTTGATCATGTGGAACAACAGGCCTTGCCGGAATGCATCGACTGGATGCGGCAGCATCAAAAAATCGCCACGGAACGCGGATTGAAACTTGTCGCCTATGAGGCAGGTCAGCATTTTGTGGGCGTGGCCGGGGGCGAAAATAACGAGGCCTTGACCAAATTATTATTAGCGGCCAACCGGCATCCGCATTTGGAACGGATTTATACAGCGTACTTTGCGGGTTGGGAGGCTAACGGCGGGGATTTGCTGTGCTATTTTTCCAGCGTGGGGCAATGGAGCAAATGGGGAAGCTGGGGCGTCGTGGAACACCTGGACGAGGATGTAAACAAATCGCCCAAGCTGCGGGGGGTGCTGAGGTGGGGAACGCGTGTGAATGAACAGTTAAAAGTTAAGAAATAACAAAGAAGTACACAGAGAAATGCGCTTTCTAGCTTAATCTAACGCGGCTAGCAATTTGTAAAATGAGCGAAGAATTAATGGTTAATCGCGATATGACATAACCGCGTTGCGGTAGGATTTTTGGCTTTCGGTATTCCCTGGGTAGCCGCTGCGCGGCAACCCAGGGCTGAGTTTCGCAACCGCGTTGCGGTACCCAGATACCGCAACGCGGTTCTGGATCATAGCCCAGCGGTTGGAGCGCAGCGACTACCCTGGGTGAGAGGAAAAAATAAGGGTCCCGTACTCCAACGGAGTTCCGTAAATTCTGGGTAAACTGGGTAAAAACCGCGCTATGTTTACTTGCGATTGGTATAAGATGAAATAAACTCTGTGAAGATACTACACGGTGTTGATTTTCAATAGAACAAGTGAATGTGAAGCACGTCAATTAAGTTAATCATTTTTTTAATTGCAAAACGATAAACGCCCAAGCTGGGCGGATTTCTTTCAGGTATTTTCCCGCGCGGCCAGGATCGCTTGGACCAGTTCTTCCGGCAATTGCGGCAGCGAGGCGGCTGATTGATCGTCGTGGCTGGATTTGACTAATCGTAGCGTGGCCTGATAACTGTCCAGATAATTCCGGCATGCGGCGCAAATGGCCAGATGCGCGTCAAAAATCGCCTGTTCGGACGCGGGCAATTCCCCATCCAAATAGGCCAAGAGAAAATCCAGCACCTGTTGGCAGCTACGCTGAGTTCCAAGTTCCCGCAATTCCGCCTGTGTCATACCGCTTCCCCCTGAAAGTGCCGGTCCAAAATTTCCCGCAAAGCTTGTCGCGCACGGTGCAATCGGGTTTTAACGACCCCCTCGCTAATCATCAGGAGGTCGGCAGTCTCCGCCGTGCTCCGCTCTTCCAGGTCCCGCAACAGGATCACCGTGCGATAACTCTCGGGCAATTGATCGACCGCCCGCCGTACCAACTGCCGCATTTCAACCGTCACCAATCCATCCAGGCTCGACGCATTCCACGCGGGACCGGGATGCAGCCGGTGCCCATCGGGCAAGTATTGCGGCAATAAATCTCCAATCGCCGTCTCGGGATGTCGTTTTTGGCCGCGCAGTTTCATGAGCGCGGCGTTGACCGCGATCCGGTGCAACCACGTTCCCAATGTTGATTCTGCTTGAAAATTCGCCAACCCCCGAAATGCCGATATAAATGCTTCTTGCAACACATCCTGGGCGGTCGATTCGCAATGGATATAACGCCCAATAACCGCTAGCAGCTTTGGTCCGTAGTCGCGCACCAATTCTCCATAAGCCGTGGCCTCTTGCCGGCGCAGGCGATCCAAAAGTGTTCGTTCAGCTGAGTTGGGGGTTTCACGTGTCGGTGGGGTAGACATACCACCACCATAAACCACACCGCCTGAACTGTCTAGCGCGCAAATAACCTCTTCCCACGCTTGCCTGAAGATTGGATGCCGGTCGATAGCCTGGGGTTACACCGTCGCTGATAATTTGCCGATATCAGGGACTTTCTCCTAAGCCCCAGGGAAAAATTGGGAAATTTGGCGTGAAAGAGCCGCCTTTCGGCGTTCCCGCCCATTTTTTTGTAACCCGCCCCGGCGGTTGGCATCAAAACGGACGGAAAAGGGACACGTGTCCCGTTGGCTCAATGGAGGGTGGCTTTTATGTAAAGGCAAACCGCCGAGCCGCAATCATTCATTAAGGGTTTTTGGCACATGCAAGCGTATTTGAAAGTGGTCGCCGTGGTCGGCGTTTTGGCGGGATTGACACTTCCCCTGACGGGCTGCGGCGGCGGCACCCCCAAGGAAAAAATGGGTGACGGCAAAATGATGGACGGCAAGATGCAGGATGGCAAGATGATGGATGGAAAAATGGGCGATGGCAAGATGGAAGATGGCAAGATGATGGACGGGAAAATGGAAGACGGGAAGATGGGCGAGGGGAAGATATAGTTTGGCGGCAACTTGGGGTCGTATGGTTGATGTCCGTTGTGTCATCAAGGCGTCCCACGCGGTGGCTGTAAGTGGCCGCGTGGGGCATTTATATATGCCGTTTCCCAGAGTTTTTTCATCAGGAAAATTCGTCATGATGAATTCCACGCATGCCTGGCCCACGCCCAAGTGGCGGTTAGGGATCTGGTGTCTGCTGATTTTGCTGGCTGGGGGAGGGATATTGAGTCTGGCTGTTGGAGGGGGCGAGCAGAAAGAGACAGCCAGTTCCCCGGGATCAGCAACGGTCAAGCCGGAGGAATCGAGCATGGCTCCCGAGCTTACCGGACTGCGTACTTGGTTTAACTCCGAACCCCTCGAGCTTCGCAACTTGCGCGGCAAAGTCGTGCTGGTTCACTTTTGGACCTTTGGTTGCATCAACTGCCTGCGCAACCTCCCCCTGTATAACCAATGGCAAGCAGACTTTGCCAAGCAGGGCGTGGTCATCATTGGCGTCCATACCCCGGAATTTGACCACGAAGCCGATTCCCAAGCGGTCGCGGAACAATTAAAAAAGCACAAAATCGATTACGCCGTGGCGACCGATCCCGATTCTAAGACATGGGATGCGTTTAAGAATCGGTATTGGCCGGCGATTTATGTCATTGATCGGCAGGGCCACATCCGCCACCGCTGGGAAGGAGAATTAGAGCATAACCAAGCGGGGGGCGATGGGCAAATTCGGACGTTGGTGGAGCGTCTTTTGGCCGAACAACCTCGTTAAATCTGGCTCTCATTGTGCAACGCCACCGCGTCCTTTTGCTCTCCCAAATAACAATATCACAACCATGGACAGCACTCGACCCATTCCCGGCAGTCAGATCACTTCGGAACGGCTCTATTTCAATCGCCGGGATTTACTGCGGGCGGGTGCCATCGCGGCGACCGCCACCGCGACTGGCTTTGGTTACCGTTGGCTAAACTCTCCCGGCGGCATGGCTTTAGAATTACCGCCATTGCCCGGTTACACCCCCCGTGCGGCCACGCCCGCGGATTTGGCCAGTGGTTTTCGCACCACCGAGCCGGCCAACACCCTCATGCACATCACCAACTACAACAACTATTACGAATTCACGACCAATAAAGAGATGGTCTCTTCCAAATCGATGAATTTTCGCGCGCGTCCCTGGACATTGCGGGTGGATGGCCTGGTGCATAAGCCGCGAACCTTTGACCTGGATGAACTCTATAAGCTGTTTCCCCCCGTGGAGCGCGTCTATCGGATGCGCTGTGTCGAAGGGTGGTCGATGGTCATCCCCTGGAACGGCTTTCCCCTGCAACAGTTGCTCAACCTGGTCGAACCGACCAGCGCGGCCATGTATGTCGCCTTTGAGACGCTGCTCGATCCCGCGCGCTTTCCGGGCCAGCGGACGATGGTCCTTCCCTGGCCCTATATGGAAGGGCTCCGCCTGGATGAGGCCATGCATCCGCTCACGCTGATTGCCACGGGTATTTACGGGAAGGAACTCCCCGCCCCCAACGGCGCGCCCCTGCGCTTGGTCGTCCCCTGGAAATATGGCTTTAAGGGTATCAAGGCAATCTCGCGGATTACCCTGACCGAAATGCAGCCCAAGACCACCTGGAACGAAGCCGCCATGCAAGAATACGGCTTTTTGGCCAATGTCAACCCCGCCGTCGATCATCCCCGCTGGAGCCAAGCCACCGAACAACGCCTGGGCGAGGCGGGTCGCAGGCCCACGTTGCCGTTTAATGGTTACGCGGATCAAGTTGCGGATTTGTACCGGGGTGTGGATTTGCGTCGCTATTTCTAGTGCTCCGTCAGTATTTGGTCTTCGGATGGGTCGTAAGTCCTTAGCCCACGGTTACAGCGGCAAAAACCCGTGGGTTAGCGCCCAGCGGCTGATCAGTCAACTCGAATCTATTGCTTTGACAAGAGACTTTTTTTACAAAGTTCCGTGATTTGTTTCTGGAGAAATCGGCAATGTCCGAAATCCGCTTTTTTAAGGGAATGCTGTTAATCAATGCCGCCGTCCCGGCACTATTGCTGGCTTGGGATGCATGGTGGCGCGATCTGGGGGCCAATCCGGTCAATTTTGCCCTGCGCTCGACGGGACTATTAGCGCTGGTATTTCTCATTCTGACCCTGGCCATTACGCCATTGGCCCGCCTGACCGGTTGGAAAACACCCATCCCGCTACGGCGCATCCTGGGCGTGTATGCGTTTTTGTACGCCGCCGTGCATTTCGCGATTTTTGTGGTCTTTGACCGGGACCTAAGTTTGGCCAGCACCGCCAGCGAGATTGCCTCGCGGCTGTATTTGACGATTGGCGCGGCGGGATTACTGGCAATGCTGCCATTGGCGGTAACCTCGACTAATGGGATGATCCGCCGCCTCGGCCCGCAGCGCTGGAAATTGCTGCACCGGCTGGCGTATGTGGCGGCCATCGCGGGAGTGGCGCATTACATCTTGTTGGTCAAAGCCGATCTGGAACAACCGCTAGTCTTTGCGGCGGTATTGGCGGCACTGCTGATTTATCGGCTGGCGGCGCATTATTGGCAACTACGAAGTTTTTATCATGCCGCGCAGCGGACGGGGCAGGGGGGGGATCATCCTGTCACCATGGCAGCCACATCCGCTGTCTCGACAGTCGGCGGCTCCGGGGCGACACAAAATGGGACCGCGGCCGCCTTGTTGGGCAGGGAGGGGCACGAACAAAACACCCCCGCGACCGCGCGCGGAAAAAACTGGATGGGCCAACTGACCGTGACCCGCATCTTTCAGGAGACACCGCACGTGCGGACGTTTCGCCTGGCGGGGAATGGGGGTGAACTGCCATTTGATTATCTGCCGGGACAGTTCTTGACATTATCGCTCAATATCGACGGCCGTCCGGTCAAGCGATCCTACACGATCGCCTCCAGTCCCACGCGCGGCGCTTATTGCGAATTAACCGTCAAGCGGGAAGAGCAGGGACTGGTGTCACGGTATTTGCATGAACGCATACAACCTGGGGATGAGCTGACGGTCACCGCCCCGGGGGGAAAATTTGTGTTCACCGGCGAGGAAGCCCCGGGAATCGTGCTGATCGCGGGGGGGGTCGGCATCACGCCGCTCATGTCCAAGATTCGCTATCTGACCGATCGAGCCTGGCCGGGAGAAATCCATTTGATCTATGCGGTGCGCGACGAGTCCGATGTGATCTTTGAAGAGGAATTAGCCTATCTGCAAAAACGCCATGAAAATCTGCGGGTCTGCGTGACCTTATCCCAAGCGACCAGCGAACTGTGGACTGGCGAACGGGGACGGGTGTCGCTAGAGCTTTTGGAACGCAAAATTCCCCGTTATCGCGATTTTCCGCTGCACATTTGCGGACCGGGCGAAATGAACAAGGCGGTCAAGCAACTCTTGTTAGACGCGGGTATCCCGGCCGAGCAGATCCGGCAGGAATCGTTTGGAGCGGCCAAGGCCAAACCCGCAACCCCCCACGAACCCGCAGAGGCAAGCATGGCGACCGCCCCCGCGACAAACAACACCGCGGGGGGATCCCCACGCGGCGTGACGCGGCATGCTGCGCTGGCCGGGTCCATGCCCAATGCCGCGCAGGCGGCGACGACAGCCCCGGCAGCATTGTCTGCCCCGATGGCCAACCTGGCGCGAATAGAGTTTGCCCGTTCGGGCAAATCGGTCAGTGTGGGTCCGACGACAACGATTCTAGAAGCGGCTGAGCAGATTGGCGTGCCGCTGGATTATGATTGCCGTTCCGGAGTGTGCGGCACGTGCAAGGTGAAACTGCTGCGCGGCCAGGTGCGGATGGCCAACCGCGACGCCCTGGAACCGAGCGACGTCGCGGCCAATATCATCCTAGGCTGTCAGGCGGTTTGCCAGGGACCCGTGAGCATCGACGCGTAAAGCCTAATTACTTCCCACTCCCCACTTTCCACTCCTCACCATCCACTACCCCACTTCCACCAGTTTACTAGCCGGGACGGGGAATTGTCGGCACAGGTCAAAGACTTCGCCATGCAGCCGGCGGTGCATTTTTTCATCCTCCGGCTGGCGCAGCGCCTGCAAAATCCAGCCCGCGATGGTCTTCATTTCTGTCACGCCCATGCCGCGGGTGGTGAGCGCGGGAGTCCCCAGGCGGATGCCGCTGGGGTCCATCGGTTTGCGCTCGTCATAGGGGATCATGTTTTTATTGCAGGTGATGCCGCACTTATCTAGCGCCTGTTCGGCCACTTTGCCGCTGGTTCCCAACACCGTCACATCGACCAAGAGCAAATGGTTTTCGGTGCCGCCGCTAACTAGCCGCGCCCCGCCCGACAGCAGTTCCGCGGCCAGGGTTTGGGCGTTGGCAATGACTTGTTGGATGTACAATTTGTAATCGGGGCGGAGCGCCTCGCCAAAGCAGATCGCCTTGCCCGCGACCACATGCATCAGCGGGCCCCCCTGGAGGCCGGGGAACACGTTGCGGTCCAGGTCCTTGGCGTATTCGCTTTTGCACAAGACCAGCCCCGCGCGCGGGCCGCGCAGCGTTTTATGCGTGGTCGTGCTGACAAAATCCGCCACCGGCACGGGATTATGGTGCAGGCCCGCCGCCACCAATCCCGCATAATGCGCCATATCGACAAACAGCTTGGCCCCCACGGATTTAGCAATCTCCGCGAATTTGTCATGGGGAATTTCACGCGGATACGCGCTTGCCCCGGCGACGATCAGCTTGGGACGATGTTCCCGCGCGAGCGCCGCCACCTGGTCAAAGTCGATTCGGTGGGTGTCGCGGGTCACGCCATAACTAACAAAGTTATACAAAATGCCGCTGATGTTCAGCTTCATGCCGTGCGTCAGGTGGCCGCCATGGGCCAGGTCCAGGCCCAGCACCGTGTCGCCGGGTTGTAGCGTGGAGAGGTAGACGGCCATATTGGCCTGGCTGCCGGAGTGGGGTTGCACGTTGGCATGTTCCGCGCCAAACAGTTGCTTGGCCCGGTCGCGAGCCAAATTTTCGACAATGTCGACGTACTCGCACCCGCCATAATACCGTCGGCCGGGATACCCCTCGGCGTATTTGTTGGTCAGCACGCTGCCGACCGCCTGCATGATGGCGGGACTAGTGTAGTTCTCGCTGGCGATCATCTCCAGCCCTTCCTGCTGGCGATTGATTTCCGCTTCGATGGCATCCCAGACGGGGCGGTCTTCGATTTCGATAAAATTCATAGTGCGCGTGGCAAGTGAAGAAAACGTGTTAAAACCCTATTGTCGCCAAAGGGGAAAAAACGTCAATTGGGCGCGGGGAGGTAATCCTAATGCAGAATTCAGAATTCAGAATGCAGAATTTTTAATACAAGCTGCAGTTACTTATCAGCCGCCACTTGATTTACCAGCGACTCCCCCCGCTCAAAGGCGGTCAAATTGGCTACCGTGGTCAGGGCGATCTGTTTCAGGGCGTCCGCGGTAAAAAAAGCCTGGTGCCCCGTGATCAGCACATTATTAAAAGTGAGCAGCCGCGTGAAAATGTCGTCGTGGATCACTTTTTGGCTAAAATCCTCAAAAAACAGGTCCCCTTCTTCTTCATAGACATCCAGGCCCAGGTAGCCCAGGTGCCCCGATTTGAGGGCGCAAATAGCCGCCGCGGCATCCACCAGCGCGCCGCGACTGGTGTTGATCAACATGACCCCCCGTTTCATCTGGGCAAAAGCCGCTTCATTGATCAAATGATAGGTACTGGGTAAGAGCGGGCAATGTAGCGTGATAATATCCGCCTGGGCCAGTACATCCGGAAGAGATGCATATTGCACCCCCGCCGCCACACAGGCGGGATTTTCCACAACATCATGGGCCAGCACCCGGCAGCCAAATCCCAGTAAGATGCGGGCCGCGCACTCCCCTATTTTACCCGTGCCGATCACGCCGACGGTCCGCCCATGCATGTCAAAGCCCAGCAGTCCGGCGAGGTTAAAATTTCCCTCGCGGACGCGGTTGTACGCTTTGTGAAATTTACGATTGAGGGCGAGCATCATCCCGACGGCATGTTCGGCGACGGCATAGGGACTGTAGGCGGGCACGCGGAGAATGGTCAGTCCCAGCCTGGCCGCCGCGCGCAGGTCGACCTGGTTAAAACCCGCGCAGCGCAGGGTAATGAGCCGCGTTCCCTCGGCGGCAAGATACTCCAGCACGGGCGCGTCGAGTTGGTCGCTGACAAAAGCGCAGATCGCCGGAAAGCCCGCCGCCAGCTTAACGCTTTCGGGAGTGAGCCGCGGGGAATAAAAGACCAGTTCGTGCCCCGCCTGGGTGTTGGCCGCCAGCAGGGACTCTTGGTCATACGGTTTGGTGCTAAAAACGGCGGTGCGCATGGAATGAGAATTAAAAATTAAGAATTATCAATTAAGAATGGGGACAATGGTTGAAACCGAATTACAAAAAAGATCTTTTTGTTGTCATGCTTTCCCAGCTTATCAGATAGCGCATTTTTATACAAAGATGAGAATAATTTTATCGATAGCCAAGTGTAGATGGGTTCTAAAACGCAAAGCCTTTTTTCAAGAATACATAATGTCCGCAACAATTTTTATTTTTTAATTCTGCATTCTTAATTTAAATTCACTCCCCCAATTCACTCAGCAGCCGGCGGATTTCCCGTTGATAGCCCAGGCGTTCGTCGGCCAGCGAATCTTCTTGGGCTTGCAGGCGCTGGCGTTCCCGCGCCAATTCTTGTTCTTGCATCGAAAGCCTGGCCGCCAATCCCGCAAAATCCTGTTCCCGCTCGCGCACCCATTGCTCGAGCGTTTGTTGCCGCTGGGACAGTTTATGTTGTTCGCTGGGCAAAGCGGTGAGAATGGATTCCAGTTTGCGGCGTTCCTCGGCCAGTTGGTCGGTCTGCAACCGGTAAAATTCAGCCAGCCGGCCCCGCGCCCGCAATAGTCCCTCGGCCAGTTGCGCGGCGGGTAGCCTGCCCGATAACTCCGTGGCAATTTCCTCGAGCGCCAGGCGATCCTGTAGCAAGTCCCGCTGCGCCAGCGTCAGTTCCGCGCGTAATTGTTCCACCGCCGCGCGACGCGTCTCCAATTGTTGCTGAGCCACGTTGACCGCCGCCAATTGTTCGATTCCGCGGGCTTGTTCCCGCGCTTGTCGTTCGGCAAAATCCCGCTCGGCCAGGCGCATCTGGCTGGCCCAGTCGCGTTCTTGGGCCAGCAATTTATCGTGGCGGAGTTCCCATTCGCGGCGGGCGCAGTCCAGCCAATGTTCGCTGGCCAAGAGGCGTTCGCGGCGACCGGCTAATTCGCGCACTTCGCGGATAAAATGTTCCAATTCTTGTTCCAGGCGATCTGCGGGGGCAACTTCGCATTCTGCAATATCAAATTCGCCGACCGCACCGGCGGTCGGTTGAGTGTTTTTTTGCTCGGCGGCTCGGAGCGGGTGGGCGGGATCGCCCGTTGAGGGCCGTGCCGCGCAAGCGCCGCGCAGGCTGCCGATGCTAATCGGCTGGGGGACTTGGCCATCGAGAAATTGCCGCACGACCATGCGCAGGGCGGCCAGACGTCGTTCCAGCAGCTCCGCCTCCACGGTGAGGCAGGCGGTCTGTTCATGCAGGGCGGTACTTTGCGCTCGTTTGTGGGTTTCGTGGCGTTCCAGCTCTCCCGCGCGCTCGGACAGATTTCGTTCCCAGTCGCGCAATTGCGCTTCGCGGATTTCCAGTTCGGCTTGTCGCCGCGCCAGCTGGTCGGTGTCGGCCTCTAGACGCGCGGAGCGCGTGGCCAGTTCATGGTTGGCCGCTTCATAAGCCAGTTGTTGCTCGGCGCTGCGCGCGTGTTGTTCGCGCAATAGCAACTGCGTGCCTCGGGCGAATTCCTCCGCCTGGGCGGTTTGGGCCAAAATGTTGGCCTCGCGGCGGTCCAGGTCGGATTGACGTTCGGCCAGGATGCGGGCAACTTGACGGAGCTGCGTGAGCGATGATTGCCAGGCGTTCCATTCGACCGGAGTGGGCAAATCCGTTTCGCCCGTGGTCTCTTGCCAAATTTGCCGGACATTTTCGGCAAGGGCGGGGTCGGCGTCCCAGTCTTGCCAGGCGGATTGCAGCGCGTTTTCCGCCATCCGCAAATTTTCCAACAGGCGTTCGGTGGCGGGTTGCTCCGGGGAAAGCGCTTCCAGGGGGGATGGAGTGGGGGAGGCGTGGCTAAACTCCTGCGTAGCCCGCAGTAGACCCGCGGCCTGGGAATTGGCCTTGTCGGTCGTGACCGCCAGAGGAGCGTCGATATGGGGGGCATGCGCGACATGGCTCGACTGGCTTTGGCCCAGGGGATGCGCGGTATCCAAGCGCATTTCCCGTGGGGAATCGGCCAGATTTGACCCGCTTCGCGGGTGAGTCGCGGGATCGGATGTCGCTGCCATATCCACCACCCGTCGTCCTGAATTGCGTGATCGTTAAAGTTTGCCAAAGGGGAATGGCACCGGGATAATCGACGTTTGGCCGGACATACCTTAGCCAAAAGCCCGCGTCGGGGGGAAATAATCGATGTTTGGCGAATAGGCCCACGTGATTTCCAAAAAAAAACCGACATGCAAGCATGTCGGCGGGGTGGCTACGATTGTATTTTTTAAGGGAAGGATTCCCGCTAGCAGCTAGCTAGTCTTCTTCTGCGGCGTCATCTTCTTCATCCCATTCCTCGTCGTCATCCTCGTCATCGTCATCGAGGTCGTCGTCTTCTTCCTCGTCCCAGTCCTCGTCTTCATCCTCGTCGTCCCAATCTTCATCGTCTTCGTCTTCATCCTCGTCTTCTTCGTCGTCGTCGACTTCTTCCCATTCATCCTCTTCTAAATCGTCACCTTCTTCGTCTTCCTCTTCGTCATCCTCCCATTCTTCGTCCTCATCATCCTCGTCATCGTCCAGATCGTCTTCTTCCTCTTCGTCCCAGTCTTCGTCTTCATCCTCGGCGGCGCAAAATGGCAGCGCCACGGATGCGACCCGGGCCGTGGCCCAAGCTTGGATCGATTCTTCCAGCCATTCCTCGAACATCAGGGGACCAGGACTTGTGGTCATCAGCGGTTTTCTCCTCATGTAAACGTATGTGATTTGCAAAGCAATTCTGATGATGTGAATTACAGGACAGGTTCGCCGGAATCCGATAACGCCGCGGCCAGTGGCACATCCGCGCCGGTGGGGGACCGGCCATCGGAAATGGACGGTGCCTCCGCCAGGACACTGGATTTACGCAACTGTTCGGCCCGGGGCAGCTCGTCGAGATGCCGCAGACCGAAAACCTGCATAAATTTTTTAGTTGTTCCGTATAATAAGGGGCGGCCAAGGTCATCGGTCCGGCCAATTATTCGCACAAAATCCCGTTCCAATAACTGACGCAACAAGTCACCGCACTGCACGCCGCGAATGGCCTCCACCTCGGACCGTAATAAGGGCTGGCGATAGGCAATCACGGCCAGCGTCTCCAACGCCGGACCGCTGAGGCGAACCTCCAACGAGGTCTGCAGCAATTTTCTCAGCCATGGTCCAAACTGCGGCCGTGAAAATAACTGGTATCCTCCCGCGATCTCCCGCACCACAAACGCACTACCCGAGCTATCATAAAACGCATTCAAACGGCGTATCACTGTACGGGCCGCCGTCCCGTCTGGCAAGTCGGTTAACTGCGCAATCTTGCGGCTGGTCAAAGGTTCACGCGCGATAAACAAAATCGCCTCCACCTTGGCCATCACGGGATCGCGACGAACGGGGCAGGAAACGGGTTGGGAAGAGGGATTCTCAGCCCGCGTTGCTCCAAGTCCCTGGAAGGGACCGCTTCGCCGCCAATTACGTCGAAATTCACTTTGCCAAACCGGTTGCCCCCCCCGTACGGGGAGCCTCTGTTGCCATCGAGGTAACATATTCACCATTTAGCCAACAAAATCGCCGCTTGGGTAACACAGTCGCCATTTTGGTAACACAGTTGCCACTTAGTTGACTTCATGGTTGAGCCTCATGACAACAGGCGTAAACCATTTTGCGGATGTGAACTTTCGTTGTCTGCAAGCACGGTTAGCCGTAGCCACATTC
This sequence comes from Pirellulales bacterium, assembly GCA_033762255.1. NCBI lineage: Bacteria > Pseudomonadati > Planctomycetota > Planctomycetia > Pirellulales > Pirellulales bacterium. The sequence continues at coordinate 28,696 of JANRLT010000023.1, forward strand.
TGGCAATAATCGGCTTAAAAGCAAGTATTGCCTGGTGTGGCGCGGTTCAATCCATGACCACCGCCAATTCACTATCCCACCCAGTTAACCGGAATCCCCAAGAGTCTGCAAGTGGTTTTTTAGTTTGCCCGGGGAGAATTTGGACTAAGAGCGCGGCATGATCGGCACGCACTGAAAAATCGCTGTTAAATCGCGTGTTTTTTGTGTTTCAAAGGAGTAAAATTTAATTCAATTTTGCGGGCAAAAACCGGAATCCCTTATAATCCCGCTGTTAACCAATAAAATAACGCAAAAAATCCGCCAATAATAACCGCTGTCCAAGCAAACGACTTGACCGCATGGGGCAGAATCACGCGAAAATCCTCAAATCGCGTAGCCGAATAAACCAGGATGACCATCACCGCCAAGGGCAAACTGTACCAAAATTGGGCAATTGTCAGACCCCATAAATACGACATAAAACTCTCCTGGTGGCGCGTTGCGGGAAACAATCTAAAACATTATACAAAAGGTAGCCCGGTTCCTAGCGGCCACCTCAGGCTATTTCGCTTCAAAGTCCCATTTCTTGCCCAAAAACTTTTGCACAGGATCGCCACTAATGGTTCGTACCGCCTCTACCATGCTGGCCCTGGAGACCGTGGCCCCCAATTTTCGCCTGCCGAATGTGGATGGGCGAATGGTGGAACTGGCCGATTTTGCCGGTGCACCAGCTCTATTAGTCATTTTTATGTGCAATCACTGCCCCTATGTCAAACATATTGCCGATCCCCTGGCGGCGCTGGCGCGGCAGTGGCAGGCCGCGGGAGTAGCGGTGGTAGGGATAAGCTCTAACGATGTATCCACCCATCCCGCCGATTCCCCCGAACAAATGGTCCACGAGGCCGAGGCCCGCGGTTACACTTTTCCCTATTTATATGACGAGGATCAATCCGTCGCGCGGGCGTATCATGCCGCCTGCACGCCGGATTTCTTTTTATTTGACAAAGACCGCAAATTAGCCTACCGCGGCCAACTGGACGGCAGCCGTCCGGGAAATAATGTCCCCGTGACAGGGGAGGATTTGCAACAGGCGATTGAGGCGGTGCTAGCGGGAAAGTTGGCCCCCGTCCCACAAAAGGCCAGCTTGGGTTGCAATATCAAATGGAAAACCGGGGCCGAACCTGGTTATTTTACCAACCAGCCCGCCACCTAAAAAAACCGCTACGGACGCTCCCCGCGCGTCGGGCCGCCGCCAGGGGGGCATGATAGCAACTTATGAACGGTCTTCCTGGATTGCCTAATCAAAATAACCGTTAAAATTTCTCAAGACACTTATGCGCGCACGACGATACTCCGATGCGCTCCACCGCGCTTTGGCAGCCCAGAATTGACAGGCTGTTGACTGGATTCCGTTTGCAATAGAAATAGCATATGCCAGAGTTGGCCCAAATCCCCGTTCCAGATCGACCCGTGCGCCCTCCCGGCCTGCTGGGGGCGGTCGCGCATAGCGTGGCGGACTTGGGGGAGGCATTAATCCAGTTTGCGACTTCGGCGGGGGCCTTGACCCTGTTTGGGTTGCAAACCTTGCGTTGGCTGGTAACCCGGTTGCCGCGGCGCGAGACCTTGCTGCCCAACTTTTATCAGATTGGCGTGTTAAGCCTGCCGGTGGTGGCGCTCACGGGGTTGTTTATTGGCATGGTGCTAGCCGTCCAAAGTTATTCGCAGTTTCGGGTGATGAAGCTGGAGACGCGGTTGGGGGCGGTAATTAATCTGTCGCTCGTCCGCGAGCTAGGCCCGGTCCTGGCCGCGACCATGTTGGCTGGCCGCGTGGGGAGCGCCATGGCGGCGGAGTTAGGCACCATGCGCGTCACCGAGCAAATCGACGCGCTTTCCAGCATGGGGGCCAATCCCATCTATTACCTGGTCGTCCCCAGATTCCTTGGCTGTTTGGTGCTGATCCCCACGCTGACCATCATGGCGGATTTTATGGGCGTGCTGGGGGGGTATTTTTTTGGGGTGGTCGTGCTGGATATCGACTCGCACCATTATTGGGTGAATTCCCAAAAAGTTGTCGGCTTGTTTGACGTGGGAAGCGGTGTGTTCAAAAGCCTGTTTTTTGGAGCGACCATCGCGCTGGTTAGTTGCCATCGGGGTTTTAATTGCGAACCGGGTGCCGCGGGCGTGGGCCGGGCGGCCACCAGCGCCTTTGTGTACTCTTTTGTGTCGATCTTGGTCATTGATTTGATGCTGGGAATCGTGATCGACAAAGTCCATACGATTTTTTTTCCGGAAGGAATACGGTTTGTGTAGCCCCCGCGGCTACCCCGCGCTGTTTATGTCCACCGTCGCGGCACAACCCGCCGAGGAGCAAACCGATCATCCCCTGGTCGAAGTGCGGGACCTGCATGTGCAGTTTGGCCGACAGCCGGTCTTGCGCGGGATTAACCTGCGGGTGCCCCGCGGACAGACGCTGGTCATTTTAGGCGAAAGCGGTTGCGGCAAGACCGTCCTGCTAAAGTGCCTGATTGGACTGATCCGCCCCACATCCGGAAGCGTGATATTTGCGGAGCGGGACCTAAGCCGGCTATCCGAGCGGGAACTGGCCCAGTTGCGCGTGCGGTACGGTTTTTTGTTTCAGGGGGCGGCCCTGTTTGACAGCCTGACCGTGGCTGAAAACATCGCCTTTCCCTTGCGCGAACATACGCGAAAAAGCTCCGCCGAGATCGCCGCCATTGTCCGGCAACTGGTGGCCGTGGTCGGACTTGGCGAGGCGACCCTGACCAAATATCCCGCCGAACTTTCGGGCGGCATGCGCAAGCGCGTGGGCCTGGCGCGGGCGTTGACGCTCAATCCCGATTTGATGCTGTATGACGAGCCGACCACCGGTTTGGACCCCATCATGAGCGATGTGATTAATGAATTGATCATTCGCGCGCGGCAGCAGCACCCCTTGACTAGCATCGTGGTGACGCACGATATGCACACCGCCGCCAAGGTTCCCGACCGGGTGGTAATGTTGTATCCCTTGGCGCGTTTGGGGGCGGGGGAACCACAAGTGATTTATGATGGTCCGCCGCGCGACATGGCCCGTTGCCGCGACCGACGGGTAACACAATTTATCAAAGGGGAGGCCGGGGAACGCTTGCAAGAGATGCATTTGGAACAGGCCTCCGCCGATAGCTTGCTGCGGGGCGTCGCGCGGTGAAGGTATTTTGCTTTTGTCGGTTTCACATACAATTCATATTACACCTTTAGTTGCCGTTCGCGGGATGACATTGCCACCTAGTCGCGCTCAACGACACTGACAGACAGCCGGAGATATTGCCATGGATGAACGCTTGATGCAATTTCGCGTGGGGGTGATGGCGGTGGCCACCGTGCTGATCGCCGGGATCTTGATCGTGCTGTTTGGCAAGGTCCCCGCCTTTACCCAGGGAAGCTACACCCTGCAATTCAAATTCGCCGAGGCTCCCGGGGTTAGTGTGAATTCCCCCGTGCGCAAAAGCGGCATCCTGGTGGGACGAGTCAGCCAGGTCGATTTTGCCGATGATGGAGAGGTGATCGTCACCGTCACCATGAACGGGGATATCAAAATTCGCCGCAGTGAGACCGTGCGGATCAAAAGCACTTTATTGGGTGACGCCGAAATCCAGATTGTCGCGGCAAAAAAAGACCAAGCGGGGGAATTTTATCAACCGGGCGAGACGATCGTCGGCCAAACGGCTTCCGATCCGCTCAATGCGCTGACCAACCTGGAGGAAAGCGTCAAAGGAACGGTCAAATCCCTGGGAAACGCCAGTGACGAGATTGGCAAGCTGGCCGCCAGCATCAATGAACGATTCGAAAGGAACAAGGAACGGTTTGACAGCATAGTCATTAACGCGGACAAGACCCTGCAGGGAATTAATCGGACACTGGATGGTATTAAGGATGTCCTAGGGGGGGACGAATTAAAAAATGATCTGCGCAAGGCCATTCAGGAAGTGCCGGAACTGCTGCGCACGACCAAGGACGCCATTCAAGGATTGCAGTCCGCCACCGCCGGCGTGGAACGAAATGTCCGCAACCTGGAAGGTCTAACCAAACCGCTGGGAGACCGGGGAGAGCAAATCGTGGCCAATGTCGATCAAAGCGTCGCCCGGCTGAATGAACTGGTGGGCCAGGTAGAGACCTTTAGCCGTCGCCTCAATTCCGACCAGGGGACCGTGGGGCGGCTGCTCAACGATCCGGCACTGTATCAACAACTTAACGAAGCGGCGGCCAATATCAACGACGTTTCCAAACGGCTGCGGCCCATCGTGGAGGACGCCCGCATTCTGACGGATCGACTGGCCAGAAATCCTGGGATCATTATTCGCGACGCGGTCCAGCCCGGTCCCGGCACAAAATTCCTGACGCCGCAAGACCGTTAATGGACGGCAAAAAAAGCCACAAAAAAATTATATTTGCCGCGAAAAAAGTAAGAATAGCAAAAAGTATCTTATACGCATTCTATCCAAATATAGCGCAGATAGCATTTTTGATGACGTGAACTATTGAAGCTAAATTATGGTATGACGCAACCGCGTTGCGGTACCCACCTACCGCAACGCGCCTTAATTTATTGGCAATACAGTGGAACAAAGCCCACGGGTTGGAGCGCAGCGAACAACCCTGGGTCAGTTGAATCAACTAAGGTTCCTGTACTCCAACGGAGTTCCGTAAACTCAAGTTAAACTGGGTAAAAGCCGCGCTAGGATTACTTGGAATTGGTATTATTCACTTCTTTGCCTTTTTTGCTTTTCTTGCGGCTATCAAAATTAGGGCTTGCTTTTCTTGTTGCTATGTACCGTTGCCGCTCTGTGCGGCTACTCTTGGCAAATGATCCCCGCCGCCGTCAGCGACTCTCGCAGGTTCGTGGCTTGTTGAGTGTCCGTGGTTTCGACCGTGCAGGCGATGTGCACCGTGGCCAAGTCCCCGTCCGCAAACGCCCGTTCATGTTCGATATCCCGCACATTTGCTCCGGTGGCGGCGATCAGCTGGCTTAAGTGGGCGAGCGCGCCCGGCCGATCGGGCATGATGGCGATAAATCGGTACAGCCGTCCCGCCAAGACCTGTCCCCGTTCCAACACCCGGCCCAAGAGCGTCAGGTCGATGTTGCCGCCGCACAGGACCAGGACCACCCGCTTGCCATGTAAAGAGTTTAGCTCGGGCCGGACCGCCGCGGCCAATGTCGCCGCCGCCGAACCTTCGACCACGCATTTTTCCAGTTCCACCAGTCGTAAAATCGCCAGGGCCAACTCATCTTCGCTGACTTGCAGCAATTCATCATAGCGCGGCAGCGCCAGCGCCAAAGATAGCTCCCCCACCTTGCCCACGGCCAGGCCGTCCGCCAGGGTTGGCCGGGCGGGGACTTCCACGGGATGTCCCGCCCGTATCGCCGCGGTAAAGCTGGGCATGCGGTCATCCTCCACGGCAATCACCCGCACTTCTGGGCGGAGGGTTTTGATGGCCACGCTCATCCCCGCCAATAGCCCCGCTCCGCCCACGGGGATAATCACGGCTTCCAGGTCGGGGACTTGTTCCAAAATTTCCAGGGCCATGGTCCCTTGGCCGGCGATAATCGCCGGGTTATCAAAGCCATGGATATAGGTCAAGTCTTCGGTCCGGGCAAGTTCCAGGGCGGCGTGACGCGCGGCGACAAAGGTATCCCCCGCCAGGATCACCCGCGCGCCAAAAGTGCGACAGGTGGCGACCTTGATCAACGGGGCATAGCGCGGCATGACAACGGTGACGGGAATCCCCAGCGTCGAGCCGTGATAGGCCAGGCCCAGGGCGTGGTTGCCGGCGGAGGCGGCAATGACTCCCCGTTGGCGCGCCTGGGAATCAAGCAGCAGTAAGGCGTTGCGCGCGCCTCGTTCCTTAAAGCTGCCGGTGCGTTGCAGCGAGTCGAGCTTGCAGGCGATCCGCATCCCCGTGAGCCGCGACAGGGCCAGGGATTCGGGGCAGGGGGTCAAAAGAACCCCCTCGCTAATGCGCTGCCGCGCGGCCAGGATGTCCTCCAAGGTGACGGTGGGGGCCGCGGGGGGCATGGTTAATTAGTATTGGCAAGCGGAGCGTGGCGGAGCAGGTGGGGAAATTAGATCCCAGAAAAAATTATAGCCCGCCGCCACGGTACGGGAAATGACATTCCCGCAATGCGGCGACGGGCTACCACCGTGATAATGATTTTACGAGCCGAATTCACGACAGGGCGATAATTATGCCCCGCGGCGCAAATGACAGGCTACTTGGACTTTTCCAGTTCTTTCAGCATTTCCTCTCGCGACTTTTCCATTTCCTCTTGCATGGCCTTTAATTGGGCTTGCATTTGCTCCATCTGGCGCTGGATTTGAGCGTTGTGAAGTTGGTTCAAACCCTCAGGCAACTCCACCCGCAGACCGGCTTGCGGCGCTCCGTTCGGCGGAACGGCCTGAATCAAAAAATCACGCGGGGCAAATTTGTCAAATAGCATAAGCTGCGGATTTTGCCTCCCCAGCATGTGCTGGACATGTGGGCGGATATCTTCGGGCAGCTTGTCCAACTCTTTGTCTGTCAATTCCCAGGTTTTGTCGTCCCGTTTAACGGTAATCTTGGCCGGTTCATCCCCCACGCGGGTGATGGTGATGCTAAGGTTGGCAGGCAGTTTGGGAGCCAACGGCTGCATGTAGGGGTCATCATTAAGCGAAGGAGGTGCCAAGCCAGGACCTGGAAACGCAAAGGCAAAGGCATTTGCCTGGCCTTGGGGGGGAAGATTAATTCCGTGCCGCGCCATTTTTTCACGCCACTTAATGATGGCCTGGTCGTCTTGCGTCTGAAATTTTTGGGCGGGATCAAACTCGGCGGGACGTTCCGCGGGGGACACTTTGACCGTGGTAACTTCGCGGTCGCGCCACACCTTAAAGGAAAGTTCCTTGCCTTCGCTTTTGGAAATATTCTCGATCAAGGATTCCCGTGTGGAGAGGTTGGTTTCGCCCACTTGCAAGAGAATATCGTTGGCCTTGAAACCGGACTTTTCGGCGGGGCTATCGGGCAGCACGCGTAACACCAAAACCCCCTGGTTTTCCGACAGCTTCAGCAATTTGCGGACATCCTCATCCAGACTTTTGACCTCGACGCCAATCCAATACTTGCTGAGCGTATCGGGGGTTACCCCGGCGCTAGTATTCAAATCCAAAAGCACATCCGCGCCACCGGGAAGTCCGGGGGGCAACGGCTGGACATTCTTGGAAGGTTCCAATTCGACGGCAACTTGGGAAACAGCGGCCCCGGCCATGCCCAGGGACACGCTAGCGGCTAAAACAGCCCGTAATGCTAGCGGTGAACGCAGAAATTTTTGTAACATAAACACTCCGGTAAAAAAGTCATGTGCAAAAGCACAAAGGGAATCACGCGTCACAGTATCAGAGTTGCCGCCCTGGTGGTTATCTTGCCCAAGAATTGCTGATTTATTCTCCGCCGCTGGGGGCGGAAAAAAAGCGGAAAACCTGATCGCGACGCAGCGAGGTTTGTTTTTTCTACGATTACAAGACGCAGGTGGTTTTGGGGATGACCTGCGTATGTTGAAAAGGGACTAAAATTTGCCGTCCATCGGGGAGCACTTTGAGATAAAAAAAGTTTTTTTGTTCGACTTGGTAGCCGGCCTTGGACAGTTCGTCGATCAAGGGGGATTCCAGCGCGGGGATATGGGAAATGTGTTGCCAGTTTCGCAGGGATTGGGGGTTGATGCTGTCAACTTTGATGATGGGAATATCAAAATTTTGCGGAGGAAGGCGACCCGATTGATCGACCAGTTGAAATTGCATCCGTTCCGGAGCGGGGAAGGGGGAGTTGGTATCCACGGGATTGGCATCTGGTTGCCCGCTCACCGCGGGGGGGCTGATCACGGCGGGAGAAACCAGGTTGGCAAACCACTGGCCACGGGCACCAGGAACGTATTCCCGCGTCACAGCCCCCAGGGTAAACGCCACCAACAGCGCGGCCGCCAACGTTCCTCCCACGTACCACCCGCGGGTGCGCGGAGCGCTCGACAAAGATGCGGGCGGCGACACCGGCCGCGTGGTTTCTTGCGTCGCGGGGATAGCCGTTCCAGCGGTGAACTTTGCCGCCACGGCCATCGGATTGGTCGGGGGAGTGGGTGGCTCCTGGTGGCAAACCGCCCCAAGATAGCGGTGCCATGTTTTCGCTTCCCAAAAGGCCAGCGCGCAGGCCCGCCAGCGCTCGGGCTGGCGATCAAGTTGGCGTAATAACTGCTGTTCCTCGGCGGAGGACAGTTCGCCGTCCACCGCGCGATCCAACCAAATTTGCCATTCATGGGGGCTTAACACAGCAACACCACTGGCCAGTGAAGAAGGTGTGGCGTGGGGGTCGGGTGTCGTTGACATAAAACTCACTAACGGACAATAAAAAAGGCCAATCGAAACAATTAATCGCCGGTATCCACCACCTGCAGCTTGGCCAACACCTGTCTCAAGCGGCTCCGCGCCCGGTGCAGGCGGGTTTCGACCGCGCTATGGCTAATGCCTAAATGCGCTGCAAGCTGCTGGTAATTCCAATCTTCGGTGTATTTCAATAGCAGGATTTCCCGATCCTGGGTATTGAGCTGCTCCAGCCCCTGGCGGATCAGCTTTTGTCGCTCGACGGCCAGTAACCACTGCAAAGGTTCAGGGTCGGGATGGCTATCTTGATCGTCGGGAATGCGCTGCGCATAACGCTGCGTCAGTTTGCGGCGACGCCCATGCGTGCGGCGGTACAACAGGCATTGGGTCACCGCCAGCCGATACAGCCACGGGGCCACTTTAGTGCTGTCTTGCAAGGGAGCCGCCTGCCGTACCGCCGCCAAGGATATTTCTTGCAACACGTCATCCACCCCTTGGGCGTCCCCCAAGCGGGCAATCACAATCGTCCGCAGCCACCGCCCATGCTGCGCAAGCGCAGCCTCCCAATCGACAGGCACCACCGGAGCCGGTTTACCACTGGGCAGCGATTTTTGCAGGACTGCCACGGGTAAGGGTTGAGCCGGAGGTGGCCGCACAGAACGGGCAACAGGTACGGCAAAAGGAGAATTCACGCGCATGGAATGTTACCGCATCGTGCCAATTCTTGCGGGTTATTTTGTCTGAGAGGCGGATTTTTTGTAAAATAATCGTATTAGTGATGGTACGCAGCACGATTTTGGGCTGATCGCCTCTTTTTACAGGGGGGGCAGTTTTTTCTAATCTATTATCCCACAAGACTTTATGAATTATTGGCTATTCAAGTCCGAGCCGGAAAGTTATTCCTGGGCCGACCTGGAAAAAGAACGCCACCAGACAACTTACTGGAACGGCGTCCGCAATTATCAAGCCCGCAATTTTTTGCGGGATCAGATTCAGGTGGGTGACCAGGTGTTTTTTTACCATTCCAATAATCGCGAACGGGCGATCGTGGGCCTGGCAAAAGTGGTGCGAGCGGGCTATCCCGACCACACCGCTTGGGAGCCGGGGCATCAATACTTTGATTCTGACAGCCAACCCGAATCGCCGACCTGGTACATGGTGGATATCAAACAAGTGCGGCCATTCGCGCGAGCGCTTACATTAGATGAGTTAAAAGCGGAGACCCGGTTGGCGGGGCTAGAACTTTTGCGACGCGGATCGATGTTATCCATCCAACCCGTCAGTGTCGCGCACGCAAAGGTGATTTTAGAACTGGCCGAGCGCCCCGTCCCGGAACAGACCAAACCCCAGCGCCCCGCGCGTCCGTCCCGAAAAACCACGATCACAGCGCCTGCTAAAAAATCAACACCGGCCAAAAAACCAACCGTCAAAACTGCTCCGCGCCGCAAATCGACCTCTTAGCCAGCACCTCCCTTATAATGTCATTCTCATTGGATTGGCTGGCGGCGGAATGGACCGATTGGCAAGCCCGCGGCTTGGCGCGGCGCAGCTCTTCGCGTGAAAACGCCCAAGGCCGCGAAGTTTTGATTGAAGGGCGTAGCTATCTTAATTTTGGCTCAAATGATTACCTGGGCCTGGCAAACGACCCGCGATTGAAGGAGGCCGCGCGCCAAGCATGGGAATCGGAAGGTTGGGGCGCGGGGGCAAGTCCGCTGGTGACAGGCCAATCGACCGCCCATGCCCGGTTGGAGCAAGCGTTGGCCGTATGGCTGGGGACGGAGGGAGCGCTCGTGTTTAGCAGCGGCTATGCGGCCAATACGGGGACCATTGCCGCCCTGGTTGGGCCAGGTGATGTGATCTATAGCGATGCCAAAAATCACGCCAGCTTGATCGATGGCTGTCGACAAAGCCGAGCCGCGACGCGGATTTACGCGCATGCGCGTGTGGACGATTTGCGAAGCCAACTACGGGAATCGGCGGGGGACTATCGCCGCGCGCTCATCGTCACGGATAGCCTGTTTAGCATGGATGGCGATCTCGCGCCTTTGGCGGAGATTTGTGATTTGGCCGACGAATTTGGAGCCATGCTACTGGTCGATGAGGCCCATGCGAGTGGAGTGTGGGGGAGTCGCGGCAGCGGTTGGGTGGAAGAGGCGGGCGTGGCGGATCGCGTGCCGATTCGCCTGGGGACGCTGAGCAAAGCCGTGGGGAGCGCGGGAGGCTTTGTCGCGGGATCTCGGCTCTTGATAAATTGGTTGAGCAACCGCGCGCGGTCGTATGTGTATTCCACGGCACACCCACCAGCGGTCGCCGCGGCCGCGCAGGCGGGAATAGAACTGATCATCGCCGAACCCTGGCGGCGGGAACGGTTGCAGGCCCTGGCGGTAAAAGTGCGGCACGCCCTGATCGACCAGGGTTGGCGTGTCGGCCAGGCTAAAACGCAAATTATTCCAGTTGTGATTGGCGACGCGGCCAGCGCGATGGAATGCGCGGCGCGGCTGCGCGGGGCTGGTTTATGGGTGCCGGGAATTCGTCCTCCGTCGGTCCCGCCGGGAGAGTCGCTCTTGCGGATTAGCTTGACCGCGGCGCACACCGATGATGATGTTGATCGCCTATGCGCGGGATTGGCGGATCTGCGAAAAATTCAACCCGCCGCGTGAGGCAGATAAGCCCGCCGCGTGAGCTAGGGAGAGATCTAACCCGGCACGAAAGGTAGAGACCTGGTGTGCTGGTTGATCCCTTGCTGACGCTGCGGGCTGAGATGTGTGTCCCTTGCTGACGCTGCGGTTTAGGCCATTTCCACTAATTCCGCCGTGACATCCTCTTGCTCGCTAACCACGGCCAAAAACTTTTCCTCTGACTGCAAAAACGCCTCAACCACGTCTGGATCAAAGTGGCTGCCGGTCCCCTCTAAAATGATCGATTTGGCGACTTCATGGGAATACGCCGATTTGTACACCCGCTTACTGGTTAAGGCGTCGTACACATCGGCCAGCGCCACAATCCTTCCACACAGCGGGATTTCTTCTCCCTTTAGTCCTTGGGGATATCCGGTGCCGTCAAACCGTTCATGGTGGGTCATGGCAATATCGCGGGCCATGCATAAAAATTTGGCGTGCGGAAACTGCCCCAGCGCGGCCTCCAGGGTCTCGGCTCCCAGTTCCACGTGCGACTTCATGATTTCATATTCGCGATCATTGAGATGTCCCGGTTTAAGTAAAATCCGGTCTGGCACGCCCACCTTGCCGATGTCGTGCAAGGGGCTGGTGGCATAGATGAGGCGAATATATTCGGCGTCGATTTCCGCGGCATAGGTGGGCAGCCTCCCCAAGTATTCGGCCAAAATGCGGCAATAATCGCGGACCCGTTCCAGGTGCGTGCCGGTTTCGGGATCGCGGGATTCGGCCAGCCGCGCCAGGGCAAAGATCGCGACATCGCGTGTTTCCAGGGCCAGGACGCGCTCCCCCGCGCGAATCCGCACCAGCAATTCCGCCGGATCGAGCGGTTTGCGGATAAAGTCATCCGCCCCGGCATCCAGCCCGGCAACCATTTCCGCCCCGCCTTCGCGGCTTGTGATCAGAATCACATAAATGTATCCGGGAAAGTTTCCAGAACGAATTTCCCGGACCAGATCCAGCCCGTTCATTCCCGGAAAATCCCAATCCGCGATGACCACGCGACAATCCTGGTTTTCCAGCTCGCGCAGCACTTCGGCTTTGCCGCGCGCGTGCCGCAACTCATAAGCCTGCCCGCGCAACGAATTTTGCAACAACTCGCAGGTTATTTCGTCGTCATCCGCGATTAATAGTTTCATATTGCCCCAATCAGGCTGACAGACATTTGAGGAAAAAAAGGAGGATCGCCATATCGGCTGGAATGAAATCAAATTCCCAATAATTCCGAGTTCGCCTCGAGATCACCCACGCCCACGGCAAAGGGAAAAGTCTGTTGGCGTGCTTCGGCGTCAGCCGGGCCTGGGGGGTTGGCGGCTGTTTCCCGCCATTCGCGGATTTTTTCGAGGCAGCATTGCAATTCGGCCTTAACCCCATACAGCAGGATTTCGGCCCTGGCCCAAGAACCTTCGCCGCAGGCATATTCCAGGTCGCCGGCGATGGCGCGTAAATTTTCGGCGGTGAGGTTGGCGGCCATGCTTCTGAGCAAGTTGGCCTGACGGGCCGCCGCGGCGTAGTTACGGTTGACCAGGGCCGTGGCCAATTCACCAACGGTTTCGGGACCGCGCGTGGCAAATTTTTGCAAAATGCGGTGCATAAAATCCCGGTCATTGAGGCAGCGATGCAACAGATCGGCCTGGTTGAAGGCGTGGTCATCGCGGCGGCGTTGGAGGGATTGTCGCTGCTGCGCCGAACCCGGATCGCCGTTGCGGAGCTGCCGCGCGGGGTGATTGTCGGATTGCACAGCGGTCCCCGCGGGAGTCGCCGCGGGCTCGACCGCCATTACCGCTGGCTCGGCTACAGTTTGATTGTTCTCCACCTCCGCTACCAACAGTTCGATTTCCGTTAGTTGCGCCGACACGGATTGGGTAACTTCGACAACGGGGAGAGCCGGGGCGGGCTGGATATTCGCGGCGGAAAGATCCTCGGCAACGCGAAGCTCTTGGCAGCATAATCGCAATTGCGCTGGTGGTTGCCACAAGGGAGGATACGCGACAGCGTCCGCGTCAGTCGCCGCGGTTTCTGCTTCCTGATTTTCCGTCGCTGGCGGGATGGCCCCGTTGAGGGCTTCCTCTGCCGGGGGCATCGACTCGGCGATCTCCCCTTCCACGGGAGGCACCGACTCGGCAGCAACTGCCGTGGGGTATTCGGACTCGGGCTTTTTCTGGTCCGGGTGCACTCCCCAGGAATTCATTCCCGCCAGCGTGTCGCGGGCGATTTGTACATAGCGATTGGCCTTGGGCGGGAGATCCGTTCCCGACAACAAGCGCAGGACTTCTTGCATTTGCCGTAAAGCGCGGGTGGGATCAAGCTGTCCCTGCAAAAGAGCGGCGGCCGATTCCAATTCGCAAGCCTCCGCGGTTTCGTTAAAGGTTTGATCGACCTCGGCCCAGGCGGCCAGCCGGCGTTCTGAATCCGTATGATTGGCGGGTGTCGGGGAGGTTGGCACATCGTCCTCGTGTGTCACGCGAACTTGCCAGGGCCAATATTGATTGCAGAGCCAGACCATGGCCACCGCAATTCCGACTGTCAGTAGATTGACCAACAGCGGCAGCCACAGATTGGTAAGCGCAAGCTGCATCGGCCCCTCTCCTTTTACGAAATTGAATTGGGCATAACTCCAAAGTGGCCGCGCGACCGGTGCCGCCGCCGAGATTGCTCCATGCAAAATTTAGCTTGTAAAGCCGGGAGAGGGCGTCCGGGAAAAATCAGATTACCCCCCGGCCGCTTTGGCAAATGAAGTTACCGGTCGGCATAATCGCTAAAGACGGCAAGAGCGGGCGGGGGAACGGCACAAAATGGAAGAAGCGCCCCATCGTCGCTCAGGACGCCGGGTAGCTAACCGGCCACGCCAGGAAACTATTCCTCCAGGCGAAACAGCCGTTTGAGCGCGTCGAGCAAGCCGTGCGGCGTTCCTTGGCGGGCTTCGGCCCGCAGGGATTCCAGCGGTGGATGCAGCAGCTTATTAACAAAACGCTCAAAGGTTTGTTCAATCTCTTGCCGCGCGGCGGCGTCCAAGTCGGGCAATTTGTGGTAGAGACGCTGCAATTCCGCGTCACAGATCGCGTGCCAGCCGCTGCGCAATTGTTGAATAATGGGTCGCGTGGCGCGGTGATAAACGTCTGTCATAAAGCGGGCGGTTTCATCCTCGATAATGGATAACGCGCGGGGTAGCTCCCCTTCCCGCTCCTGGCGATTCCGCTGGCAGGCGGCTTGCAGGTCGTCCAGGGTATATAGAAACACATTTAACTCATCGCCGATCCGGGGATCAAAATCCCGCGGCACCGCCAAATCTAGAATAATCAGCGGTCGCTGGTAGCGGCTATCCTTGAACCGCTCATACCGTTCCAGCGTCACCACCGGTTGGCTGGCCCCGGTGGTGCTAATAATCAAGTCCGCGGCGGCTAATTGCTGGTCTAATTCGGCCCAGGGTACCGCCACTCCGTGGTGCTTTGCCGCCAAATCGATCGCCCGCGCGTCATGCCGATTCACGATACGGGGCTGCCGCGCGCCAGCCGCGCGAACATAGCTCAGTGTTTCATCGGCCATTTCCCCGGCGCCGATCACGACCACGACTTTGTCATCAAAGCGGGCAAAAATTTCCTGGGCAAAATCCCCCACGGCCACACTGGGAATACTCACCCGCTTTTCATGGATGCGGGTCTCGCCGGCAACCCGCTTGGCCGCGCGTAGGGCCGATTGAAAGGCGTCATGTGTCAAGGGACCCGCGCAATTCTGCCGCTGGGCCAAATGATAGGCCTGTTTAACCTGGGCCAGGATTTGTGGCTCTCCCACGACCATACTATCCAGGCTGGCGGCCACGGTAAACAGATGTCGAACCGCGGTTTCACCGGAATGTTCAAATAACTGGTTGAATATGTCGTGGGGGTTCAGCCCTTGGCAATCGGCCAAAAATTCGGCCACTTGGCGATGCGTGGGGAGGTCCCCCTTGTGGTCGGCGGCGGCGTACATTTCCACCCGATTGCAGGTCGAGATGAGCACACCTTCTGTCGCGGGAAAGGCGTCCCGCCACCGCGCTAGGGCCTGCTCCGCCTGGTGCGGAGAAAAGGCCAATCGCTCCCGCAGGGCGACTTCAGCGGTTTGGTGGCTGCAGCCAACAAGCAGCAATTTCATGCGCAGGCCTCCCCGGCGCAACGCCTGCAAGCAGCCATTCCCCGGTTGACGGCTTCGATACGGACTCTGTTGACCAGCGGCTGCGGAGCCTTGTGTTCCGATTTGAATACCAGGCCCAACAAAACGCTGACCATCAAAAATAAAAAGCTGGCGATTGTCAGATAGGCGACTTTGCGGCCGCGCTGGGCGGGGCGGTATAACGCGCAAAACAGCAGCGCGCAGATTAACCATCCGGTGATGATGGCCGAACGCCAGATGACCGGATCATGCCAGGGGATGATCCCTTGCTGGACCAGGTTAAAAATTACTCCGGCCACGATGCCCAGTATAATCAAAATCGCCGCCCCCACCACCGAGCGTTGATTGGCTAGTTCCAGCCATTCCAGGTTTGGCAGCCGAAAGCGGGCGGTGGGGGGCTGTTTGGCTTTGAGCCGAGCCGCCTGCAGCAAATACATGATCCCCATGGCAAAGCCAAACACCACCACCACATATCCCAGCAGCAACAACAGGGTGTGCAGGGTAAACCAAATGGAAGCGGCCCGTTCCTGGGGAAAGGGTTGTCCATCGGCAAATCGGGAAGTGGCAATCAACAATAACACCAACGGGAGAAAAAAAATCCCGCTCCGGGCGCGGGGTTGCAAAGCCAAGGTCAACAAATACATCACCCCCAACACCCAGGCGGCCAGCAGGTAGTACTCGGCGGAACTGGACAGCGGCGTATGGTGTGTCAGGACCGCCTCGTAGCCGCGATAACCCAGGTACAGGGTGTGGGCAATTAAGCCAGCCAGGGCAAAGATCCACAACAGCACATTTCGCCAGGCGCTGTGAAAGATCAGCCGGGAAATCTCCAACCCCAGCGCAACGCCGTAACTAGCGGCAAAGCAGGTGATGGAGATGCGTTCTAACATGCGCGATCCGATAACAAAATTAAACGTGTGTGGACGCCCCGCGGAGAGTGGACTAATTGTCATTTTAGGCTAACTCCCCCGTTTCGCGAATGGGCGGAAAACCCTGCGGAATTTGTCGATTCTAACCGTTAGCGAAGGCGTGGATGTCCTGGAATTTGCCGTCGAGGGCATTTTATCCCTAATTGCGGGGCAATTTGCGGGCAAAAAGAGCGCTATTTTATCGGCCAAGGGACTTTGCCGATAAAGTTAATCGCGGTTTGCTAGGGATATAACAATTATTTTGGCCTGGGTGTTCATGCGGCGGATCTACAGCCTGGTGCTGATCTTGGCCGGGAGCTGGCTGGCGGCGGCGACAGAGTCTCCGTCCCCCGACACCGCTGCGCCCCCCGTCGCTGCCCAGACGGCGCGCTCCCCCGCCCGGCCGGAACGGGTGGGGGGCGATCTTATGGCCGCCCGCCCCCAACGCGAAACCCCCGACCGTCCAGAAGAGGCGGTGCCGGTCTTTACCTGTGATTTTGGAGAGGCCTGGGACCAAAATTACGACCAGTGGCCCGACCGTTGGACCAGAGTGACATCTTCGATCTATCCACATTATTTGCCTGTAAAAATTGTGCCGGAGGTCCCCAATACCGATGCGGAGGCCGATGCGGCGGCACTATTGGCGGCTACTTCCGTGCCATCGTCCCCGGAGGCGACTTCCACCGTTCCCCCCGCGCCGGCAGGGTATGTCCTGCGGATAGAGCTGGATGGCGGCGGCGCGTTGGTACAGTCCCCTTTTATTCCGATTGTGGCTGAATTTACGTACATGCTCGAGGCCAATCTGCGGACGGCCGGCCTGCGGCAAAGCGCGGCGTTTGTCAGCATTACCTATTTCGACGCCAAGCGCCAACCGGTCGAATCAATGCGTTCCCCTCCCTTGGTGCTGGTCGAAAATTGGCATACGGTGCGCATTGCGACGGGCAGCCCGCCACGTGCGGGTGTCACCCACGCGGTGATAGGCTTGCATCTCGAACCCCTGCCGGGTCAAGCGGGGGATTTGCGCGGCCAGGCGGATTTTGCCGAACTCTGGCTGGGAAGGCTCCCCCGCATTACCTTAACCGCCAATCGGCCCAATCTGATCTATCTGGACGCCGAACGGCCCGAGATTATTTGCCGCGCGTCGGGTTTGAACCAGTCCTCGGCCAAGGTGGTGTTTGAATTGCTAGATCACCAAAGTCGGCAAATGCAAGAACTGGTTGAGTTGGAATTGAAGCCTGAACGAAATAATCAGGAGTATTCTTCCCCGCAAAAAAAGTTGTTTCCCCCCCAGGCGCCGTTGGGTGCTCCGCTTCATACGGGAATGAACCCTTCCCCCCTGCAAAAATCGTCCCACCCCCCCGTGACAGAAGTGGACCCCGGCCACCCGCAGACACCTTCGGTTGCCGTTGGTGCGTTGGCAAATCCTGGGGAAAAGCAGCAGGTTTTTTCCGGTCAAGTCACGTGGAAGCCCCCCATCACCCAACCCGGCTTTTACAAGGTTCGGGTGCAAATGCCCGGCGAGCTAGGCTCGGTCACCTTGCGGGAATTGACACTGGTGCTGATGAATTCCAAGCCCGCTGTCTCTGGCGGGGAATTTGGCTGGAGCCTGCCGCGCGGAGAAGCGGGAATTAGCTTTGGCGAACTGGCCGATCTGGCGGGCAATAGCGGTATCAGTTGGCTGAAGCTGCCGGTCTGGAACGCCGCCAACCAACCGGGCCGCGAAGAGCAAATCTTGTGGCTGGCCGAACGCCTGGGCCTGAAGAAAATTGAAATGGTTGCCATGCTGACGGATCCGCCGGACACGGTGCGGGAGGCGATCTCGGGCGTGGATACCAGCCATGCGGCCGGTGTGTTTAGCGCGCCCAGCACGGTCTGGTACCCCACGTTAGAGCCGTTGGTCAGCCGCCTATCCACGCGGGTCCGGCACTGGCAGTTGGGGACCGACCAGGATTTTAGTTTTATTGGCTTTAGCGAGACCGAACCCCTGGTTCAAAATATTCGCAAACTGTTTGCCCGATTTGGCCAGCGGATGCAGTTTTTGGTGGCTTGGGATTGGCTGCGGGAACTTCCCGCGGAAAAACCCGCGTGGGACATCGCCGTGCTTTCCACCCGGCCCGCCTTGACCGCCGCCGAACAGCGGCAATATCTGCAGGGTCAGACTGGTCAGATGGTAAAAAAATGGACGGTCATTGAACCACTTTCCGCCGAGGAATACGCCCAAGAAACTCGCATCGCCGATCTGGTCCAACGCATGGTTGAAGCTAAAACCGGCGGCGCGACCGCGATCTTTGTGGGGGATTTGATCGACTCGCGCACGGGCCTGCTTAATAACGACGGCACGGCCTCCCCTTTGTATCTTCCCTGGCGGACAACCGCCTATGAACTGGCTGGAGCCGAATACCAAGGGGAGCTGGCACTCGCCCCCAATGTCCAAAATCGCCTGTTTCAGCGGGGAACGGATGCGGTCTTGGTCTTGTGGGCTGACGCTCCCCAACAGGTGCGGCTCAATGCCGGGCCGGGGACGCGCATCGTTGATGTGTGGGGCCGGGTCTCCACCCCGGTGCGGGATGGAGAGGAACTGGTGCTGCCGCTAGGGGCCGAACCGATCTTTTTGACGCGGGTCAATGTCGGGCTGTTGCGTTTTCAAATGCATGTGCAATTCGCCCAAACCCGCCTGGCCAATTTATTTGGCAGACCGCAGACCAACGGTCTGGTGCTAAGCAATTCTTTTAACCAATCAGTTTCAGGAAGCGTAAAATTTGAGTGGCCGGAGTCGTGGCGGACCGCTTCGCGCGAGATCACGTTTAAACTAGCCCCCCGGGAAACCGCCACTTTTCCCGTGGAATTGATTTTGCCCATCAATGCCGGCACGGGCAAACAGACCGTAAAAATGCGGGTCTTTATTGACGCCGAACGCGCTTACGAATTTCGCACCGAACGCGAACTGGAAGTCGGGTTGGATGACATCTTTGCCGAATACACCACGCGGCTGACACCCCGCGGCGACCTGGAAATTGAGCAACGCCTGACCAACCAGACCGAGGAAGCCGTCAGTTTCAAATGCTATCTCTTTGCCCCGGAACGCAAACGCCTGGCCCTCCAGGTGCAGGATCATGGGCGGGGGATTGACTTAAAGACGTTTTTTTTGCCCAATGCGTCAGATTTGATCGGGGAAGAGATTTACGTCCGGGCGGAGGAAGTCAGCGGCTCGCGGGTGCTAAATTACCGGTTCAAGGTCACGCCGTAAGGAGTAATAAAATTACAGTAGAAATCTAGCAAATATTACAGGCTGATAGCTATTAAATTTAACGGATAACTGTGTTATTTGAGCAAGTGAATAACTTGTGGAGTATGGAAGTATTAAAATTATGACTATAATTCTTGTAATACAAAGGATTGTAATATCTGGCACAAAAGGTGCATAGGTTAATTTGTAAGTTCTGCTGACTGGATTAGCCAGAGGCTTTGTAATTCCCCATCAAGGGTTTTCCAATGCCTCATTCTCATAAGCTTATCCAATCATTTGGTAAATACGCCTTACACCATGTTAGCTCTGGGCAAGCGCATACGATTTTGCGTCGCCTTTGGCAAATTTTGGCGATTTTGGCTTTCTTTCTGGTCCAAATCTTTTGGATGGGAGAAGTTCGGCGAATTTCTGGCGAAGAAATTTCCCGTGTCAATCTACCTGGTGAAGCATGGCGGCGGCATGTGATAGACGATCGTTATGACGGACCCGATGGAACAAAACTGGGTGATGTCAATGGCGATGGACGCTTGGATGTGGTGACTGGGTGGGAAAGCGAGGGGTTGACCGTTGCCTATTTGCAGCCGGAATCACAATTTATCCGCCGTTCTTGGCCATCTGTCGTGGTGGGCAAAACTCCCAAGGCGGAAGATGCGGTTTTTTTGGATTTGAATCGAGATGGTAATTTGGATGTTATCAGTTCTTGCGAACAGCATGTGGAAAAAGCTTTTGTGCATTGGGGTCCGGTCCGGGATAAGATCCTGGACCCGCACGCTTGGCGACAACAGGAACTGACGCCGATTAGTGGTATCTCGCAGTGGATGTTTGCCGAACCGATTCCCTTGCGGGATGGCGATCGAGAAGTTACCGCTGTTGTTCTCGGTGGCAAAAACTATGAACGCAATCAAACAGCCAAGCTTGGATTGGTGGTACCGGGTGATGATTTGGGGGCCGTCCAGGATTATCGCTGGCAGCCGTTAGCGGATGTATCTTGGGTCATGTCAATTATTGTCGCCGATCTCAATGGTGACAAACATGCTGATATTCTTTATTCAGATAAACATGGTCCCGGTTGCGGTGTGTGGTGGTTGGAAAATCCTGGTTCCGTAAAGCCCTCTGAATCTTGGTCAAAGCATGCCGTGACCACTGGGGTTTTGGACGGTTGCATGCTCATTGCCTATGCCGATTTTGATGGTGATGGCCTGCGGGATGTGGTGGCTCCCGTGGATTTTCCCGTAGTGGAGGGGCAGACTCGACAGCGGTATTTGCGTCTACTCCGGCGGCTGCCATCAACGGAAGTCGCGTGGCAGCAACAAGATCTCATGCTTCCGCCACTTACAGGCCAGCCCAAGGCTGTCACGGTGGGAGATATCAATTTGGATGGCAAGGCGGATTTGGTTGTGAGCAGCACAGGGGCGGAAAATGGCCAGACAGGCACGTATTGGTTGGAGCAAGGTAACACTGTCTCGGCGCATGATTGGCAACCTCGGCGAATCGCGGCACCGACGGGTATTAAATACGACTTGGTGCATGTTGTGGATTTGGACGGCGATGGCGACCTGGATACGCTGACTAGCGAAGAAAAGGTGGAGGGCCGTGGCCTGGGAGTGTTTTGGTACGAGAACCCCGTACGTGCCAGAGCGGTACAGGAAGCGCCGCAATAATCGCGGGACACACGTTTTTCAACTTGAAAGGAACGCAAATGTCACACAATCGCAGATTCTTACACAGGTCCAACCGCCTAGTATTAGCTGGAGCACTCGCCCTGGCATGCGGTTTTTGCACGAGCGCGGCGCTGGCCGTACCGACCATCGTCACCGCTGGCTCCACGCCTAATAGTACAAATTACAGTGACAGCGGATTAAACATCGGGAATAGCGGTTACTGGTTCGCCAATTTTGGGGCAGCCACCGCGGTGAGCGGCGCGCCGGTGGATCAGAACGATGCGAATGCATTGCCAAGTTGGGTGCAGGTGGATTTTGATCCTGCCAGCGTGGCGTATTCATTTTCTTTAAATTCTCCTTCATCGGCCAGTTCCACCGGGGGCGTTACAACTTACAACAATTTAATTTTGCCCGATGGATCCAGTGGTTTATCCGGGCAATTGGTCGACAATACCAACGCCAGCGGCACGCAAAGCAACAACATCATCACCGCCTGGCGGTTTGGGGCTAACGCGCCTCCCGCGGCATTTATCCATGTGGTGTTGGATAACGCCCCCACCAGCGCCGAAACCATCGTCCAACGCTTGCGGGTGACGCATCGGAACGCCGCCCAGACCCTCAACCCCACTGCCACCTTTGACAATTTGGCGGCGGGCGCGAACGGCACGGCGGATGTCTATACGTTTCGCTTGGATGGGATTGAACCAGGAGGATCGTTCGCCGTGCAACTGCGGACAAACGGTAACACGGCGGGCACTGCGGATACCGCGCTGGCGGGTATTGCCTTTGACGCCATTCCCGAACCTTCCAGCTTAGGATTGCTGGCATTAGGCGGCGCGGCAGCTGGCTTGATAGTTATCCGCCGTCGTCGGCAAGCAGGGCAGTACTAACTATTGATTCAAAATATCTTGACGCCTCCCCCCCGCGATTGATGAAGTTGTAAAGCAATCTTCCCCCCGAACGCTCCTTCTTCATCATCGCGGGGTCTGGGCGTTTATAAATCCATTACAAATCCAAGGAGAATTGAATGGCACGAAATTCCCTTAGAGCCTTTACGCTCGTGGAATTGCTTGTTGTGATCGCGATAATCGGCTTGCTAATTGCATTGCTGTTGCCGGCAATTCAACAAGCTCGCGAAGCCGCCCGCCGCGCGCAGTGTATCAATAACCTTAAACAGACAGGCTTGGCAATTCAAAATTACCACGATTCCCAGAAACGGCTCCCTAATTCCCGCAGGATCTGCGATTACATCACTTGGGCGGCCGAAATCTGGCCCTATTTGGAGGAAGGGACCGTGCGGGCCTTATGGAAAAAGGATGCTGATTATTACGGCCAGGCCCCCGCTGTCAGACAATACCAAGTGACGACCTACCTTTGTCCCTCCCGTCGCTCCAGCCCGCAAATCAGCTTGGACGGCGATTCCAACACCGACGCGGGGCCTCATACACCCGGTGCCTTGGGCGATTATGCGGCTAATTTGGGGGATACGCGCACATTGATGGATCGCCCGGAAGACCCCACCAATCGAAGTACATATCCCAACGGCCCCTTTATATACTCTGGAGCCAGTGAATCGGATAATGATTGTCAAAATTGCAAAAACTTTGAAGAGCTTCGCCCCAAATTTGTCGTGCGATACAAGAACATCACTGACGGGCTTTCCAAGACTCTGTTTATCGGCGAAAAGCACGTGCCAGAGACAGCCTATGGTTTGGGGAGAGCCGGCGACAATTCAATTTACAATCCCGATTACCGCACTAGCCACGGCCGCTTCGGCGGACCAGGCTATGGTTTGGCTGAAGCCAACGAAGGATCAAATGCTCCCAATATCACAAAATTTCGTTTTGGCAGCGCACATCCGTCAATTTGTCATTTTTCTTGGGGGGATGCCAGTGTCCGATCGCTGAGAACAGACATCGATACCCTCACGTTGGCCTACTTATCCAATCGCGCTGATGGCAAGACGTTTACATTACCCCAGTGACATTGATCAGATCCTATCTCAGCATACAGGTGAATTTTAAGGTGAAGTACAAACTCCCTTTGATTAAACGGGTCGCCTACGCGCTCTGGCTGGTACTCATCATTGGTTGCGGGTCAAGTGTGCCGGTCTATGAGGTCACCGGTGAAGTTGTCTTTCCCGATGGCAAGCCGTTGACTACGGGTATGGTTGAGTTTCGATCCATTGATTTGCCCCTCACCTTCTTGGCCTCTGGCCCGATCGGGAAAGATGGCAAATTTCGCTTGGAGGGAGGCAAGCACGGGGCGGGGGCCACTCCCGCGAAATACAAGGTTATCGTGGTGGTTGATAAAGTTGCCCATGTTGATCGGCAAACGGGAAAACGCAAATCGCAATTCCCAATAGCTGCCGAATTCCGCGATTATCAATCCACACCCCTGGAATTCCGGGTCACGGACAATCCCGCGAATAATCACTTTCGCATTCAAGTACGCTCGCCGAAATAAACCGTATGACACGGCTTTCGGCATTTACAGAATTAAATTTTTGCTACCCGTCACACGCATTGATTGGAGTTTTTGCTATGCCCCGTCCAGAAGTTCGTTTCAAGAAAGTTTTATTCACAATGGCCGTTTGTGGGTTGGCGGTCAATGGACAAAAATTCTCATTTGCTGGAAACGCCTATCAGAATCCCATCGGCGGTTGGCGTTATTTATACGAAGGCACATTTAACGGCAGCATCAACGGTTTTCCAGCGGGGTGGGGGAGCGGGAACTCTTTTTTGGGCGAGGCTTTGGACGGAACTTGGCGGCATAACCAAGGTGATAAATGGGATGGTTCTGGTATTGGCGATACCGGGCCCAAGCCCGGCGGACCTGCTCCGGGAGGTGTCAGTCAATTCACCACGGGGGACTTGAACTACATCCGTTTGCAGGATACGGGTAATCCGGAAGTCCATGGTTGGTTGCAGGGAAGCACCCGCCCCCAAAATAGTAATCGGCGTATCAACTTTGCCCATAAGATCGAAGAAGACGGACCACTGGCGAGTGAATTGGTTCTGGACGAGGGGATCACGATAACGTTTCGCGCGCGCATCCCCAACACCGGTCCGCTCGATCCGATTTACACTGTGGATGCCAATAACCAACCTGTGGAGTTGCCTTGGGGAAGCGTGGGCGGGGGTGGTTACGCCATTCATGACGAGGGACGGGGGATGTTTTATGTTGCGCAGAATGATTTGAACAACTTCAATCAGGATAGCGCGGTGGCATTTTCGCTGGCGACGAGCTCCGATCTTGCCAACTATGCCGCCCTCAACCCTAATTTGGCCGGTAAATCCGGCGGGTTGTTGCTGAACAATTTAGTGGGGAATGTGGCCACCCCGCAAATTGACACCTTTGATTATAATCCCGCGGCGGGAGACGTATTTAACGTTGTGCCGATTAGTGACGAGGATTTAAGGGAATGGCAGGAGTTTTGGATTACCATCCAAGACGACCTAACTGATGCGGGTACCCATCAAATCAAAGTTTATCTCAATGGATCCACAACTCCTCATGTGTTTTCTGTAACCGCCACCAGTGATGGCAATGCCGAATATAATAATGACGCATGGTTGGCTATGGGCTTATCCAGTACGAATTTATTCGGTGCGGTGGATGTCGATTTTTACGGGTATTCGCTGGGTGTGATCGCGCCGGTGGCAAATATCACCGGTCCCCCCGAATGGATCGGCGCATCGGGGGCGAACTGGACCACGGCGGGGAGCTGGTCTCCCGCCGGCGCGCCGAATAGCGCGACGGCCGAGGCGCGGTTTTTGGGGATGGGGGGCAGCCCGGTCAATCTGGATGCTAGCCAAACCGTCAATAAGTTGACTTTCAACACGGGCGTGGATTACACGCTTAGTGGACCCGCGGCCAATGTGCTCAGCCTGGCGGGGACCAATCCTGTGATTAGCACGGCGGGCGCCGGTGATCAAAATTTATCTGTCAGC
>JANRLT010000024.1 GCA_033762255.1 Pirellulales bacterium
ACTGTATGGAGCGCATGGGGCACCTCCCCTATTAAGCAACGAACTCAGCTTTTATAGAAACATCCCTCCCTCCAGGATTCATTATGGCAGTCCGGATAAGCAATTGGCAAATTTTTAGAATTTATTGCTACTGTAAAATCCATCCAACAGTGTTTGTTTTGATGGACAGGGAACAGAGTTGCACGGAGTCCTAGATAAACCATGCATCCCGCAGGGATGCCAGAGAATAAAATAGCCTGCCATCCCTGCCGGGATGAAAAGAATCGTTCGGGGCTATTTTTCCGGTGGTATCGCTGCGCTCAACCACCGGCTAGGGGCGGTGATCCCTGCCGGGATCGGAAAGTCTTTCGCTTTTCCTCCAGTTCCTCGGTAAATTTTTTTCCGAATGTGCTCGTCCATTCTCACGCCATTCCGCGACTGCTGCAACGTTTGCCGGGTTTGGCTTGCCACTCCCCTGTCCAGCGGTCAAAATGAGCCTGGCTTTCGGCCGGCTCGGCATGGTTGGGTCTGGCAATTCTCACTTTTCAAAGCAAATCCACAAATGAACATTCGTGCGAACCGATTAACTTTTGTCGCCACGCTATTGCTGTGTCTGCGCGCGGGCGTACCGGTGTTGGTCGGCGCCGAACCTCGCCAAACCGCCTGGGGAGAATTAACCGTTCTCGAGCCGCGCGACGCGTCGGGCGGATATCTGGCCAAGATTGCAGCCACTCCCGCGAGCGGTCGCTGGGATCTTCCCGCTGACCTCCAACCGGTCATTTTTGCCCGCCAGACAGCACAGAGTCAGCCGGTCTATCTGCCGCTAGTGTTCGAAAGCGAAACTGGCGCGCTGGCGGTTGCAAATTCCGCCGAGTCAAAATTGCAAGCGGGCGCTACATTCACGCTGGGTTATGCGGCAACGACCGAACAACTCCCTGATGGTACATGGCTTTTGCCTGCGCAAACGGCACAGGTGTTGGGTACCACGGCCAAACTGGAAACAACCGGCAGTCACCATCGCATTGGCTTTTGGACCCAGCCCCGGGACGAAGTCGCCTGGAAGTTTACCGCCACGCGCTGGGGACGCTATGACGTAAAAATCACCTACTCCCGTGCCGAACCAAAAACCGCCCTGGCGCGCTTACAGTTGGACGGTCAAGAATTGCGCATTCCGTTACCAACCACGGAGAGTTGGTATCAATACGCTACCATCCCCGTGGGGTCAGTCTATATCAAGGGCGAAGGCCCCCAGGAACTGCGCATCATTCCCCAAGAATTGGCTGGTTCGGCCTTGATGAATTTGAAGGCGGTCTTTCTGCAACCGGCATTTGAGAGCGATGAACGGATTGTGACGGCCCAGGACGGCACACTGACCCTCCCTGCCCGGTCCGCTAGGATTCACGGAACCAAATTGCGTTACGAGCCAAAACCAGAGAAAAACACGCTGGGCTACTGGACCCAGACCGGCGAGGGAGCCACCTGGGAATTCACGGTCGATCAGCCGGGAAAATATACGGTCGAAGTGTTACAAGGTTGCGGCACGGGCCAAGGGGGCTCGACCATGGAAATTCAAGGCGTCGCGGGGACGCAGCCCCTCACATTTATCGTGGCAGAGACGGGGCATTTTCAAAAATTTGTCCCCAGGCAGGTCGGTCAGATTGAATTCAACAGCGGCGGCATCAAAACGCTTGCGGTTGTCGCCAGCAAGATCGCGCATGCTGCGGCGTGCGATATTCGTGAAATCCGTCTGCTGCCCTTGAAATAACCCCCGTCTAAAGGGCATGTCATCGGGCGGCGATCCATGGCCGATGCTTGATTGGCGCTATAATCCTAGCGAGGGCTTTGCCCGCAACCCAAAGGGATAAAGTCAGCAGGCAATAGAACACAGATGACACTGATCGGACTGATTTTCGCTGATCAGAGGGGATTTTATCGACGAGAAACTTGAATCCAAGCGCATTTGCTGATCTGTGTTAATCAGTTCCATCAGTCAAATCTGTGTTCCATGACTAAAAAAGGTCGCGGCACTGGCCAGGATTACAAACAGAACGGCTGCCAGAGGTCGTAACTCTGTACCACAAATGCATGGATAACGGAAAATCTTCGCAAGAGGCGAAGAATGTAAAGGTTAGTAGTACGGGAGTTAACCGCGGTCAGCGGGCCGGGTTTGCCGTTATGCTTTGCATCTTGGCCCCTCCTTTTCTGCGAATGGCCTCTGGTTGATCCACAAACAAAGCAAAAACGGTAAAAACCGCATTCTTGAGGGGCATAATTGGATTTTTGAGATTTTTTTCCAATTGGGCCAATATCTGACAACTTGTGCCGAATATCCCCCATCGGACCGTTAATTGCCCCTTGTCCGGGGGTGATCGCAGCCGGTTTCCCGTTGGCAAACATCCATGCCCGAGGGGTGATTTCCCGGAATTTCCCCCCTCAGTAAAAAATTTTAACCATGTCCGTCGTCGGCTCCCGCGAAAATAAACGCGGCCTGGTGTTTGCCAGTTGGTAAATGGCTGTTCCGGTCAATTTTTGTCCTTGTTTTTTTCGGAAAAGGAATAGACCCATGCTGAAAAAATTGTTTGTTACCGGTGCGGCGTTGGCCCTGGGGGGAATGCTGTATTTTGGCACGTCGGCCCATAGCTATGTCTCGACCGGCTGGGGCCGCTTTAGCGAGACGGTGCAAGATTCCGTCCCGGTCGAATTTGAAATCGACCGCGCCCGCCAAATGGTCCGCGATTTGATCCCCCAGATCAAAAAACACATGCACACCATTGCCAAGGAAGAAGTCGCCGTCCAAAACCTGGATGCCCAAATTAACACCGCCGAAGAAAAATTGGCCAAGGATCGCGCCGACCTGGGCAAGCTCAAGAACGACTTGGCCGCCGGCAAGGATAATTATCGCTACGGCGGGCGGACCTATACCGTGTCCCAAGTCAAAAACGACTTGGCCAACCGGTTTGAACGGTTCAAAACCGCGGATGCCACCCTGGGAAGCCTCAAGGATATCTTATCCGCCCGGCAAAAAAGCCTGGACGCCGCCCGTGCCAAGTTGGAAGGAATGTTGGTGGCCAAACGCCAACTGGAGGCCGAGGTCGAAAATTTGGACGCCCGCCTGAAAATGGTGGAATTGGCCCAAACCAATAACGAGTACAACCTGGACGATAGCCAACTGGGCCATGTCCGCGAGCTGATCGCCAGCCTGCGGGGCCGTCTGCAAGTGGCCGAAAAACTGGCTCAGACTGAATTCCACACCGACGGCATTGGCGAAATCACCGTCAGCGAGGAAGTTCCCGCCGATCTCTTGGATCAAGTCGCGGAATACCTGGGTGAAAAAGCTCCGGCGAACACAATCGCCGAAGTGAGCACAACTTCGGAACAGAAGTAAACATCAGTTCCGGGCGGTGAAGCGAACTGGCTTCACCGCTCGGACTTTTTTGTTTCTGAACTGAAATGGTTACATCGTGGTTCGGGCTTCAGCCTGTAACCCCAGGGATTGGCGGATAAACTACTTTTGGCGAAGTAGATAATCGGTCCTTTGGCCCTTTCATTCCCTTACTTCCCATTGACCTAGGGCGACGCCGCGCTTGCCACAATTCCTTTAGCACGCCTGGGATCAGTCGGGCCTTCGGCCCGCAAAGAATTAAACGCCTTTGGCCCACATAGCATTGACAAACGAAATAACTTTGAACCGCGAAGTGCTTTTACGTTCACATGAGTTAAGCCAACTGTCCCTTGGGTTGCGGGCAAAATCCGAACTTGATATTCCGGCCGATTCCTCATCGTCATACAAAAAATCACCTCCCGATCCCTGTTAGCGCAAGGTTAT
The DNA here is from genome assembly GCA_033762255.1 of Pirellulales bacterium. Taxonomy (NCBI): domain Bacteria; kingdom Pseudomonadati; phylum Planctomycetota; class Planctomycetia; order Pirellulales; species Pirellulales bacterium. The sequence continues at coordinate 3,806 of JANRLT010000024.1, forward strand.
AATCATGGCAGCCAATCTGCTTACGGAAACGCAGGGTTTTTGGCCCTTGTGGCGGATGGTGGTGGGGAACTGGCGGACACAAAACGCCGCCGCCACCCGGACAGGACTGGTTTCGGCACACGCACCCACCACAGCGGCCATGTCCACACCTTCTATTCCCGCTGAACCCTTGAATTCCCCCCGCTTTTTGATCTGGGCGGATAATGTCGGGGCGTATCTGGTCTGCACCCAGTCCAGCGTGGTGCTAGGCCAACCTGCCACCCCCGCGGTTGCTGATATCCCCATTTGGGCGGACATTTCGCGACGGCATGCCATCTTGCACCGTGATCGCGAGGGGTATTTGTTGGAGCCGGCGCGTGAGACATTTCTTGACGGAAAACCAGTGCAGGCAATTACTTACGTTCGACATGGCCAAATCATCCAGCTTGGCGGCAGTGTCCGCTTGCGCTTTTGCAAGCCCCACCCCCTGAGCATGAGTGCCCGACTGGAATGGGTCAGCCATCACCGGACGCAACCCGCCACGGACGGGATCGTGTTACTGGCGGAAGCGTGTATTTTAGGACCGGCCGCGGCCGCGCATATCGTTTGCCCCCAGGCCAGGCAAGAAGCGGTCATTTATCGCCAAGGGCCGGACTGGCAAATTCGGACCGCGGGAGAGTTGCAAATTGATGGCAAAACCCTGACAGGTAAAGGAAAAATCATGGCAAATTCGCGGATTTTGCTCCCCGGAGCCAGCCTCAGCGTGGAGCCGCTAAGCTAGAACCGCCCGGTTTGCCTGTAGAATGGCAAGAATGTTGAGTATAGTGAAGTTAGTTCCAGGCGGCGGAGTTTTGGATAATTCAAAATCTTAGTGTTCGCCGCCAAGATTTGTAGCTTACCAGCGAATTCCACCTAAGAATTAACAACGGCTGACTTTGTTACCCCCTCCTTATATGTTGAGCCAGGCAAATCATGGCCCTCACGGCTGAACAACTCGACCCCGCCGGAGCGTCCCCTTCCACGGGTACGCGATTTTTATATTCCAACGGCGCCCAACCCGTCAGCGGCTATACCATTAAACGGGGCGTCGGGCACGGGGGCTTTGGCGAAGTTTATTACGCCGTGAGCGACGCGGGCAAGGAAGTCGCCCTCAAGCTGGTCCGCCGAAACCTGGATATCGAGCTGCGCGGCGTCACCCAGTGCCTCAACCTCAAGCATCCCAATTTGGTCGCGCTGTATGACATTAAGCGGGACGACCGCGGCGATCATTGGGTGATCATGGAATTTGTCAGCGGCGAAAGCCTGGAACAATTGATGGCCCGGCAACAACACGGCCTGCCCGAGCGCGAAGCGCTGCGCTGGTTTCGCGGGATTGCCTGTGGCGTGACTTACCTGCATGATCATGGCGTGGTGCACCGCGATTTAAAGCCGGGCAACGTCTTTCAGGACGAAGGCGTGGTAAAAATCGGCGACTACGGCCTGTCAAAGTTTATCTCTTGCAGCCGCCGCAGCGGGCAGACGGGCAGCGTGGGGACCGTACATTACATGGCGCCCGAAGTGGCCAACGGCCGTTACGGCAAGGAAATCGATATTTACGCCCTGGGGGTCATGCTGTACGAAATGCTCACCGGCCGCCTCCCGTTCGAAGGGGAAAGCCTGGGCGAGATCCTCATGAAGCACCTGACCGCGCAACCGGATGTCAGCCGGTTAGCGGAACCGTATCGCACGATTGTCACCCGCGCCCTGGCCAAGGATCCCTCGCAGCGATTTAGCAATGTGACCGAAATGCTGGCGTTATTGCCCGGAGGCCTAGGGGCGGTCGCCGGTCCAGAGGGAGGATTCAAGGGGCATCCCGGCGACGGCGTTCATCCCGAGCATTCCGGCTTTCGCAGTCTCCCCCCCGGTAAAAATGCCCCGGCGGGGGATTATGCCTCCGGTTCATCGAATCAACCCTGGAACAACGGCCTGGGGGATGAGCCTATCTCGCTGTTTCTTAACCAAGTCCTGCGCGATATTCACCGTTGGTGGATCGGACTCCCCTCCAATGGCCAATTGATCGTGGGCATCGTCGGCATCGTCTTTGGCCTTGCCACCATCTGGGCCTGGGGACCTCCAGTGGCGGGATTGGCACTGGTCTATTGTGTGTATTATGTCATCCGGGCCATTTTATTGGGTATGACCAAGAGCAACGTCAAGTCCTCGGAATCGGCGCCAGTTGCCACCGGAAGACAACCAGCGGCAGCAAACTTGGTTTCGCCCGCTGTGTTTGCCGCGCCAATTACCGCGGAACTGGTGGCGGAGCCCCAGTTGCATATTACCCAGCCCCATCCAGGGGGAGCGCGCTGGCAACCCGCCCCCCGGCGGCGCAGCAACCGGCTCTCGCGGGCGGAATTGATCGAAACTCCTGGAAGGCAATTTACCAGTTGGATCGGGTCCCTAATCGGCTCAACTTTTATTGTGGCGATTGGCGTATTAATCGGCAGCATCCTCTTTGACCACGAAATTCATGTTAATGAATTAGCCTGGTTGGGACTGGTCAGCCTGATGTGCACTTGGACAATCCTGGGCTTTGGCAAGTTATGGGAACGCCACCAGGGAGATGTGGTCTTGCGCCGGCTGGTCATGCTGGGGGCCGGCTTGGGGCTGGGACTGTGCGCTTATGGTCTGAGTGACTGGTTAATGGCCTGGCCCCGATTTGATCCGCAATTGTTCTTTTTGGATGAACGCATGACAATCGTGGAGCGGAATACATTCATTAACAGCGCCGGGTACGCCAAATTGCCCGCTTTTGTGTTGTTCTTTGGCTTATTGCTAAGCGTGCCAAAATGGTGGACGTATGCGGATCCCCTGCGAGAACGCCGGTTTAGCCTGTGGGGCGTGTTGTGGATCGGGCTGGTGGCTTGCTTGATTTATATGGTTGCCCCCTTTGCCCAACCGTGGGGATACTTGATCGCCATGACGACGTGCGCGGCGGTGATGATCGCGGCACGATGGGTCCCCCCCGCCGAACGGTACCTGGACGAATCAAAAGCAACCCACGCCTAAGGCGGAACGCGCTTTTCTTTCCTCCGCTTTAATAACGCAAGCATTTTGCACATTTTGATTAACTCGTTTTGGATTCGGAGAATCTTCCATGGCCGCTGAATTCGTGTTTTTACCCGGATTGGCCCTCATTGCCGTGGTTTACCTGGGCTTGCTCGCCGGTTCAATTTATCTGGCTGCCCGGGAACAAACACACGTTTTTGGTCTGGTTGCTTGCGCTTTGCTGTTAGTTGCTCCGTTGGCAATTTTTTTAGTTGTTCGAACAACCGTGGTCGAGTATCCCCCTCCCCCAGTGGCTTTACCGGTTCAGGTCACGCTGCCAGGTGAATTCCAAGAGCAAATCACGCTGCCTCCGATGCCGACGGTGCCCGCCCCCGTGTTTCAACCGCAGGTTTTGACACCTCCCGCACCCTTTAGCCCCCCTACTCCGCAGCAAGAATTCGCTTCGCAAGCACGATTTTATTGGGGAGGCGTGAGTCTTTTTATCTTCATCATCTTGGCGGTGGCGATGGTCGTTGGTTTTGTGTTAGTGCTCGTGCTGATTCCCAAGAATGTGCGTTCCGGAACATTGAAAGGGGCGTTAATCTGCGCCGCCTTGATCGGCGCTGCGGTGGGTTTGTATTTCTTGCGAGAGGGAGAGGCTCCGGGTTTCAGGTTGCGAGTTTCCCCCCGTCCCATGCTGATGGAGCAATTGGATTCCCTGCCAGAGGGGGGCTTTCATTCTTTACCCTCATCGCAGTTACATCCCACCCATCCCGTGGAAGTTCCCTCGACGGGGTTATTATCCACAAATCACGATGCTTTGCATGAACTAGCGCGACAAGCGCTCGAGGAGGGAACTACCCCCTCTCTTGATGCCTCCCAGGGCACCAAAATAGTCGAAGAAAAACCCGCTGAATCAAAACCGGCTGAACCAGCCCCAGCCGCAGAACCACCTCCTGCCGCCGAACCAGCGCCCGCCGTAGCAGCGCCCACGGAACCAAAACCGGCCGAGGCCCCCGTGGCAGAGGCAACTTCCCCCGAACCAGCCCCTGCCGCCGTAGCAGCGCCCGCCGTAGCAACGCCCACGGAACCAAAACCGGCCGAGGCCCCCGTGGCGGAGGCAACTTCCCCCGAACCACCCCCTGCCGTCGAACCAGCGCCCGCCTTAGCAGCGCCCACGGAACCAAACC
>JANRLT010000025.1 GCA_033762255.1 Pirellulales bacterium
CGGAGGCAACTTCCCCAGAACCACCCCCTGCCGGCGAACCAGCGCCCGCCTTAGCAGCGCCCACGGAACCCAAACCGGCCGAGGCCCCCGAGGCTAGCACGGAGTCATCTCCCCCACCCTTGGAAAAGTCCGCAGACCCAACGGCTGAACAGCCCGTTGACAACACACTTTCCATTCCCCCCACAATTGCATCAACCCCTCGTCTGCCGCAACTACCGAACTGGGCGACACAAGATCAAACCATCTTGGGAAAGAACATATACATCACAGTGAACACCGATCCGCATCAAAACCTGGGATCCTGCCGTGATGAGTTGGATCGCCGGGTTTGGAATAAAGCGATCGAGCGGGTGGAATTGGACTTGGGACAGCAACTGCCGCGGGGTGTGGGATTTGAACGGACCTTGCCAGCGGACTTTTTGAATCAACTGATTGTGGAACGCTATTTGGAACAGCGCGAAACTGACAGCATTGGCCCGGTGTATATTTATCACGCCCGCGTCCAATTTACCCCTGAACATCGGCAACGTATGGCAGAGGTGGGGAAGCAAATTGTGGTTGAACAACGGGTCACGGGCGTGGGGTTTGGCGTGGGAGCGGGGTTGGCGCTCTTGTCGTTGGTGTATGGCGGATTAAAATGGCGCGAGCGGCGAAAACCGGCGCAACTGTTGGCCAAAGCCGCCTCCTAATCAGGCTTGTACCTATAGGGCCCCGACCCAGCGTTTTCTATTTTTTCCCTCGCGTGACTTGTGACGCTCGACGCCGAACAACTGCTGCTCCATCAAATTCAGGCGGGGGATGACGCCGCCTGGCAAGAGTTGATCACGCGGTATGAAGGGCGACTCTTGGGCTATGTCGAACAACGGCTCCGCAACCGGGCCGCCAGCGAAGACGTGGTGCAAGAAACCCTGATTGGTTTTTTGACCAGCCTGCCCAACTTTGATCGCCGCCGCTCGCTAGAGAATTACCTGTTTTCCATTGCCGCCCACAAATTGACCGATTATTTGCGGCGTCTGGGGCGCAGACCGACGCTGCCGCTCAGCGGTTCCTCGGACAGCAGCGGCGATTGGTCGTTACCGGGTAAGGAGCGTCCCGCCAGCGTCATCGCCCGCAGCGCGGAACGCCGCAACCTGGAATCCGGGGCGCTGCAAACCGCGCTGGAGACAATCCTTACCCGCTGGCAGGAAAAAGGGGAATGGACCAAAATCCGCTGCGCGGAACTGTTGTTTGTGCTGGGCAAGCCAAATAAGGAAGTGGCCGAGTTGTTGAATATGTCCGAGCAAGCGGTTGCGAATCAAAAGTTTGACATGATCGAGCGGCTGCGCACGCATTTGCACCGGCAACAACTGGACGCGGATGTGTTTCCGGAATTGAGTAATTTGTAAATAACCAACAGCTGATCTCAAATTATTAATTTGAAATACCCCCCCTCAACACCCGATGCAATTCACCACCGCCGAACTCGAAGGTTACCTGGACGAAACCTTGGCTCCGGAAAAAATGGCCGCCATCGAACTGGCCCTGCGCGCCCAGCCCCACTGGCTGCCGGAACTGCAGCGCATTGTCCAGCGGCGCGACGCGGGGGTGCACTCCGTCGCCGAAATTTGGCGCCGCGCTCGTCTGACCTGTGCCAGCCGGGCGGACCTGAGCCAGTTGCTGCTCGGCATCTTGGATGAGGACCGGGCCGATTATCTGTGGTTTCATATTCAGACCATCGGTTGCCGGTACTGCGCGGCCAATCTGGCGGATCTGCAGTCCCAACAAGCCGAAGCCGTTGAACAAACCACGTTCCGCCGCCGCAAATACTACGAATCGAGCGCGGGCCTGCTGCGAAAGCGGTAAGTCGGTAGTGGTGGGTGGGTAGTGTGAAGTGCGAAGAATGATTTATGCCCTGGTCGTTTGTAGCCAGGCTCTGAGCAGCCGCATTCCTTCGGGCATACTAATCCGCGGCTCGTAACCCAACTCTCGCCGCGCTCGAGTTATGTCAAAGTAATGCGACTTGCCCAGTTGCGCTGCCAAAAAACGCGTCATGCGCGGTTCACGGGCGTTCCCCGTCAGCCAGTGCCACGTCTCGAGCGCTCCACCAATCCTCCACGCCAGTCCCGTGGAGATGCCGCGCGTCACCGGCGGCAAATCAACGAGCGACAACACTTGGTTGATCCAGTCCCAGCAGTTAACGGGTTCTCCCTGGCTTAGAAAATACGCCCGCCCCCCCGCCGGGCCATCCGCCGCCAGTTGGTCCAGCGCCAGCAGATGCGCTGTCGCGGCATTGTCGATATAAATCGTATCTATCAAATTCGTGCCATCCCCCACCCGCCGCAGTTGACCGGCCCTAGCACGGGCGATCAACCTTGGAATCAGATGCGGGTCTCCCGGCCCCCATATCAAATGCGGCCGCAGCGCGCAGGTCCGTAGCCCCTGCGGATCATGCCCCGCTAGAACCGCCTGTTCGGCCAGGGCCTTGGTCCGGGGATACGCGCAAAGCCATGTGTTCGGATACGGCGCGCTTTCATCGACACCACACTGGTCACCACCGGCAAACGTCACGCTGGGGCTACTGGTAAAGACAAACCGCTCCACGCCAGCGCGCCGCGCCGCGCTTAGCAATAACTCTGTGCCGCGTGTGTTAATTTCGTGGTACTCTGGCCACTTTCCCCAAATGCCCGCCTTGGCCGCGGTGTGGATCACCGCGTCGCAACCCGCCACCGCGCGTTCGACCGCCTTGACATCCCGCACATCCCCGCTCACCACCTCCACGCCGTTTGCCGCCAGATCGGGGTAACTTCCCCGGCCCAGCACCTGTACCGCGTCCCCCCGCGCGCGCAGTTGTGCCACAATCGCCCGTCCCAAAAATCCCCCTCCGCCCGTGACCAAGGTTTTTGACATAAGTTGCCACGTTAGCTGGCTGTTACGGTTAACGCGTTGCGATTTATTCTGGGACTTGGCCGCTCACCTGGCTACTGGCCCACACGGCCAATTTTTCGCGAAAGATTTTGGCATTATGCCGAATATCCACGGGAAAATTGGGGTGGAATAAAATATCTCGCAGCTGCTCGGTTTGTGCAAATTGCGCCCCGCGCGCGAGGATCGCTTTTCGCAAAGTTTCCAGTGCCTTAGCGGGGGGCAATGTGGCTCTTCCCCGCCAATTTTTGCGTAGGGCGGCTGGCTCGACGATTAAAATAGCGCGCTGATGATCGATCGGCCCCACGCCGACGAGCGCCGTCCGCCGGACGCCTGGCACAACATTAAAAATTTCCTCGATCGGCGTGGAAAAGAGCGGTCCCCCGCTGGTCCAAACAATATGCGCCACCCGCCCGCAAAACCAGAACCGTCCCAATTCGTCCAAATAACCCGCATCCCCCATCCGGTGCCATACGCGACCGTGATCATCCAGTATTTTTGCCAGGGCGTTGGCCTCGATGCGGGTAACGTATTCGGTGGTGACCACCGGCCCGGTCACAATCAGTTCGCCAATCTCTCCCGTGGGCAAGGTCGTGACCGTGGAAAGCCGCGGCACAGGCCCCGACACGATCGGAATCACCCTCCAGTCGATCCCGGCAAACTTGCGTCCCACGCAGACACCGGCGCCGATTTGGGTGCGCGGCCAAGTCTGGGCGAGAACTTCTCGGGCGCTTATCGTGGCGACGGGGAGAGCCTCGGTCGCGCCATAAGGCGTGTGAATTTCGGCATCTGGGGGAAGACACTTTACCAGCTCTTGCAACAGGGTCCCCGCGATGGGCGCGCCGGCGGAAAGCACTCTTTTTAGCGTCGCGGGGGGTGATATGATTTCGCGGGTAGTTTCCGGCTTTGTCGCGTTCAATTCCCGCGCATATCGCGCCGCGATTTTTTGCCATACCGCGGGCGAGGCAAAGCTTTGTGTGGCGGCGTTATCGCCTATGGCGTCTCCCCAGATGCGCCGGGGATCACAGCTTGCCGGACGGGAAAAGTCCATCACGGGCAAAACCGTGGTCACGCCCAGAGCCGCGTTAAACAGTCCAAACAGGGGAAAACAGGGGACGTCAATCTCGCCGGGTTGGATGTGATATTGGTTGCGCAGTTCGGCGACTTGCGCGGCAAAATTTCCCTGGCGATAGAGAACCCCCTTGGGCACGCCGGTGCTGCCGGTGGTAAAGATGATCGCTGCGGGATCCGTGGGCCGCATCCTAGGATGATCGTTAATATTGTTTACAGAGGACACCCCACCATCCACGCTGGCTGGGCCATCCCCCCCTACCCTTCCCTGTTGCAGTAGTTGCGCATAACTTTTAAAGCCCGTTAGCCACGACTTACCCACCACATAATTCCAGCGCGCCTGCGGAAATTTCCGCTGATACCACCAGCGCACAGCGTGGCCCAGGGGGGTGGTAATAAATCCCGCGGGCTGGGCCTCGGCCAGACAGCGTATAAGGTTCTGGGGACCCATGCCCGGATCGATGAGAATTTGCGCCACCCCCGCGCGTAACAGGGCAAAAACCAGGGTGATAAATTCGATCGAGGGGGGGACCAAAAGTGCTAGTCGCGTCCCCGGAGTCACCCCTTCCTGGACTAGTCCCCGCGATAAATCCCGCACATTCGCGGCTAACTGGTCAAACGTGATTTCACGGTACCTTTGGCGTAAGCGGCCCGTGGCCGTATCCCGGTAAAACCCCTGGCTGCGCGGATCGCGGATGGCGATTTGCTGCGGATAGCGCCGCGCCATTTCCGCCAGGCACTCACTCACCAGCGGGGCCGCGGATGTCGTCGTATCTATTGCCGGCGCGTCCTGGTAGCTTGGTGCGGCGGGGAGACTCTCGGGCGCATTCATGGCCGCGTCTCCGCCAGTAGCTTGCGCAGCACATCCAGGTAGGCTTCGCTTCGTTCGCCGGGTTCAGGAAAATTCTTGAGCCGCTCTTTTCCCGCCTGGACCAACGAATTCCACAGCGCCTCATCCCGTAGCAACTTTACAATTTGCCCCACCGCCGCGTTTGCATCACGGGGGGGAAAGTAAAGCGCGGCTGGCCCGCAAATATCGCGGGCAAAATCCAAATCCGAGGTGACAATCGGCAGGCCCATCGCCATGGACTCGGGATAGGTCGCGCTAAAGGTCTCGAGCACGGTCGGGAGGAGCAAGAAATCGCATTGTGAAAACAGTTCCGGTCCCTGGCTGACCGGAATCGGGCCATGATTGGTCAGCCGATCCGCCACATTGAGCGCGGCTGCGGCCGATTGCAGGTTTTGCCAGTCCGGCCCATCCGGCGGCAGCGTCAGGACAATTTCAAACGATCTCTCCGGCATGATCCGTTTTAGTTCCGCCGCGATCCGTGGCAGCACTTGTAAATTCTTATGCTTGTACGGCGCCGAAAAGCAAAAAATCCGCAACCGCCGGTCCGACCGGGGAAATGGCCGCGCCGCATCGCGGTGGGCATAATAAACCGCGCCACAACTGTTGCTGATCACATCAATTTTTTCCAGCGGTATCCCCAACCGCCGGTGCAGACCCTGGCGCGAGGCCTCGGTCTGCATCACCCAACGATTCGCCCGCCGCACCCACCACATTTTGTACAGCGTGGTCAGGCCAAAGCTGAACCATTCGCGGGGAAAGTCCAAGCTGCGATAGGCGGCCAATCCCGCGTGTGTCACCCAGGGCTCGCTGCAACCCAGCAAATGCGGCTGGCCAAAGGCCACATACGCCGGACCGCTAAAGGTAAAGACCGCGTCCGGCCGCACTTCATCCGCAAAGGCGCGCAGGTCACGCCGGGCGGCGCTGTCGCGCGCGGGGGAATTGGCAAAGATCCGCGGTGATCGGGAAAAGGCCACCCCCAGGCTTTCAGCGGCGCTGGCAACCTGGGGAGAAAGAGCCAATTCCCATTCAAATTCGGTCGGTTGGCGGAGGATATACGCTAAAAAGTTGCTACTGGTCTGCAGCGCGCCCCCTTTGTTGATGACGGTCGTATTGAGTAAAATTCGGGGCATAGCTGGACAAATTATTTGTGAGACCGCGCGAAACGACTGCCGCTTGCTAAAATACCGATTTGTCAAAATCCCTCATTTGACACAAATGGCATCTTGGCCGACACCCCGCCGGAAGATATCGCCAGACGCGCGTCAAACAAGCTAGTATAATCAAAGTGAGCCAGCGGAGCAGGGAGCGTCGGGCCCAAACCGCAAAAATGCCGCGCCTCGGTTGCGTGGGGAACCTATCCTTTCACGTGTTTTCCACAACGATTCACTTGCCCCATGAGCCACCTGCCGGACCTTGTCGCCGCAGCTTGTACCGCGCATGCGGATTATCCGCGCACTTCCCCGTATCATCCCAGCGAGTCTTATCCCGAATACCCCTACCGCCAAACGGAAGGCTCCGCTCCCCTCGGGGCGCTGCTGGGGACGGAACCCAACGAAATCTATGCCGCTGTGCGCGAATCACTTCGCTTGGCGGGACTGGACGCGGCAAACTTTGGCACGTCGGCCTGGAATCCCCTGGGCCAGTTCATCCGCCCCGGTCAGTTTGTGCTGCTCAAACCCAACCTGGTCAAGGAATGGCACCCCCGTGATCCGGACGGCTGGATTTATGTCATCACGCATGGCAGCGTGATTCGCGCCGTGGCTGATTATGTGTGGATCGCGCTTGCGGGCCGGGGGCGGGTCATGGTGGCCGACGCTCCGCAAACGGATAGCAAATTCTCAGCGATGGTCAAATTGATGGAACTGGACCGGTTGGCGGACTTTTACCGCGGCCAAGGACAAAACCTGGAGTTGGTCGATTTGCGCAAGGAAGAATGGGAAAATGTGGACGAGGTGATCGTCGAGCGGCGCAAACTGGCCGGCGATCCCTGCGGTTACCAAGCCTACGATCTGGCCGACCGCAGCGAATTTTTCCAACATGCCGGCGTGGGTCGGTATTACGGCGCGGATTATGACGATGATGAACTCAATCGCCACCACACCGCCGACAAACACGAGTACCTGATCAGCGGATCGGCGGTCGCCTGCGATGTGTATATCAACCTGCCTAAACTGAAAACCCATAAAAAAGCGGGAATCACGGTCAATCTAAAAAATCTGGTCGGCGTCAACGGCGACAAAAACTGGCTGCCGCACCATACCGTGGGGACCCCCGCTGACGGCGGCGACCAATTTCCCAACCGCAGTTGGAAGACCTGGCTGGAACACACCGGGGCGCAGACCTTGCGCAAAACCGCGCTCGCGCTCCCCGGCGTGGGAACCTGGCTGCTCAAGCGGGCCCGCCGCGCCGGTAAAAAAGCGTTTGGCGATGGAAATCAAACCATCCGCAGCGGTAACTGGCACGGCAACGATACCACATGGCGAATGTGCCTGGATTTGAATAAAATCGTGCTCTATGGCCGCCCCGACGGCACTTTTCGCCCGGCGGAATTGCCCGCCGCCAAGCCCTATTTGTGCTTTGTCGACGGCGTCCTGGGGGGAGAAGGAAACGGCCCCATGGATCCCGATCCGCTGGCCTCCCGCTGCATCCTCTTTGGCAGTAATCCCGGTGTGGTGGATGCGGCATCGGCCGTGATTTTAGGGTATGATGTCGATAAAATCCCCATTGTGCGGCAGGCCTTTCACGCACGTGGATTCCCCATTTCCACTGGCAACTGGCGGGAAAAACGTTTAGCCAGCAACCGGCCCGAGTGGAATGGCACGTTAGGAGAATTAACCGGTAGCGCGGCGACGCTGCACACCCGGCCCCACTTTGGCTGGGTGGGTCATATCGAGGCCGCACGCACCAAATAAGTCGACTTTATGCAGGACATTCAGCCACCTCCGGCAAGATACCCCCAGTCCCTTGGTTGGCGCGCTATTGCCTGCGTGGCGATCGGGGTGATGCTGGCTTGTTTTGATATGCCGGGCTCATGGGCGCCATTTTGGGGGAACTGCCTCGCCCAGGAAGCTGAGTTTCCCGAGGATTGGGATGAACCCCAATCCGCCATAGAAACACCGGCAGAGTCTCCGGCACCGTCCGGTCCCGAAATTGTCGAGTATGAAGGGGAAAAGATCGACCCCGCCGAGGCGACCGCCGCGGGCAAGCAGGCATTCGCTGGCACGAGCAACTTTCCCTGGTATGATCGCGCGCGGGATGAGACGCGGGCGATTCGCATTCCTCCCCCGCGCACCAACTGGTCATCGCAGTCGCAACAACCGATTAATCCCGGCACGCCCCCCACGACCTCCGCGCTTGATATCATCCAGCTCTTTTTTTGGCTGGTGGTAGTGTTATTGCTGGCGGGAATCTTGTGGATTGTCATTCGCATGTTTTGGCGGGGGGACAACGACGGATTTACGCGGGTACGCGCGCCGGGTGGCGTCATCCGGGCCGCGCGGCTCGAGGAACTGCCAGTCGAGCTTAACCCCGCGGTGCGGGACTTATTGTCCGAGGCGGCCCGCTTGACCGAGGCGGGGGATACCCGGCTGGCCATTATCTATCTCTACAGCCATCTCTTGGTGACTTTGGATCAATATCAGCTCATTTACCTGTCCAAGGGCAAAACCAACCGCCAGTATTACCGCGAGATCCGCCAATCCCCCGCGGCGCAGGCGCGGCCCGAATTAAGCGATTACTTTCATCGGGTCATGCTCGCCTTTGAAGAGAGCTTTTTTGGCGGGCATGAGTTACCCCCTTCTCTGCTGCGGGAATTTTTGGCCGCTTGGCCCAACGTCCCGCTGTGGCTGCGTCCCGGAGCGGAGGGTCAAGCATGAGCGGTATATTTTCATCGCTGGACTCTTACCCCGTGGATCGTCAATCGTCCAAGAGTTGCTCCTCGGCTCTCCGAGGCTGGGTTGCCGCCTGGGGGCTATTGTTGTTGGCCTGCGCGGGCTGCGATGAAGAACTGGAAGTTCGCTATGGCCGGGCCTACGGCCCCAGCGTTAACGGTACCAGCGTCCTGCAGCAGATGTTTCGCGATGCCGGCCATACGGTAAACACCCGCAGCCAACTCACCCCGGAATTACAGCGAAATGGGGAGGTGCTGGTTTGGTTTCCCGATAACTTTAACCTGCCGGATGACAAGGTGCGGGATTGGCTGGATAATTGGCTAACCGCCCAGCCCAATCGGATGCTTATTTACATTCACCGCGACTTTGACGCCGAGCCGCTGTATTGGCAGGAAGTCCAGTCCCGCAACCTCAGCAAGCAAACCGTGGAAGTGGCCCAGCGGTTGGGTGAGGCGGAGAACCGCTTTTTGCAAGAGCGAAATGGCAATTTTATTTATAGCAATCGAAATTGGAGTGGTTATGGCAGACCGGGTATTAAGGACGCCATCTCAAAAAGCGATTTTCCCTGGCTGCAAATCGCCGAACTCCCCCAAAGTCATTCCCCTGGTCCGGTAAAAAGCGTCTCGGGCCCCTGGAGCGTCGGGCTGGATCAAACGAAGCTCGCCTTGCGGCAGAATAGCCAGTTGGTCCTGCCGACGGCCGCCGTGGAATTGACTCCCTTGTTGCGGGCGGATGGGCTCGATTTTGCTTTTTTAGAGCGCATCCCGCGCGGCAATTTTTCCCTGGGCCGTAACTCGCAGGATAGTTGGCGGCTTTGCGTCAACAATGGCTCGTTTTTGTTAAATTATCCCCTGATTAATCCCCAGCATCGCCAATTGGCCCTGCAGTTGATCAACCAAGTCGGTTCCGCGCGGCGGGTGGACTTTTTGGAAAGCGACTGGAATGGCCCCCGCATCCGCGACACCAATACCATCGACCAACGCCCTAACGGCTGGGAATTCTTTACCATTCAGCCCTTGGGGATGATCTTGGGGCATTTGGCTTGGATCGGGATTATGTTTTGTTTTATACGCTGGCCCATCTTTGGTCGGCCTCGACCGCTCCCCCGGGTTTCGGCGTTCGATTTTGGTTTGCATCTTCAGGCCCTGGCCAATTTACTGGCCCGGACCAGACAACCCCAATTCGCCCGGGAAAAAATCGCCCAATACCGCCACCAAGCGGGCATAGTGGAAATACCCGGCGAGATTCCCACCCCGGACGCTCCGCGGGGCCAGGTGGTGGACACCACGATTAAATTTCCCTCATCCTAAAATTGCCTGAATTCTTTTGTTTCCATTCCCCCACGGCGCGCGGCGGGGTGATTTTTGGAGATCAAACCCGCATAACCGGGCACGGCTGGGCCTTCAATTTTGGTCCGGGCTGCGCCTGAAATTCCCTTACAACGGATCACCGGCCCGATTACAATGCGGGCACCGCGCGGCTAATCAATCAGTCCAGGGCCAAGGCCAGTCAAAGCCTGCGCTTTTATTATTGGCGCATTTTTTCCTACTGACGGGGGCGTGCTTCGCATCGCTGCAACATGCTGGAATCGGAAGAAAACCGGACACGATGGCAAAACGGGATGGTGGAATTTTCCTGCCCGACCTGCCATAAAATGCTGCGGATCAAAGTCGAGCACGCCGGCCGACAAGCCCAATGTCCCGGTTGCCGGGCGATCGTGGTGGTCCCCAGCCCGCCAGAAGATACCGTGCCGATCGAAACCGTGGGGGACCATTTTGACGCCAACAGCTTTGGTGGGCAAAATCCCGCCGCGGACACGCTGGATTACCGGGTCTCCCCTCCCCGGCCCAATGGCGCGACTGCGTCCAACTCCCCGACGCCATTTTCCCTTCCCCCCGCTCCGCCCCCCAACTCACGTCCGGCGGCTCCTCCCTCCTTTCCCCCGGTGAGCACTTTCTCTGGGGGTGGAACCGCTGGTTCCCCGGGGTTGGGACAGTTTCAACCCGGAAATTTAGCGGGGACGGTCCCTTATCAACCGGCCACCCCCGCCGGCCAACCCGCTTCCTCCTCCGCATCTAAGGCGTCCAACGCCACCGATCTGCAAATGCCCGGCGGGGATCAGGCAACCACGACCGCTACGCGCATGCTGGCGGGCGCAAATCTGGGGGGCCAAGGCCGGGGGGGAGATATGTCCCCCACCATGCGCACGTTTCAAAGCATCGTCCAGGAACTGCGCAAAGTATACATCGGCCAGGATGAGTTGATCCTGGGAACCTTGATCGCCCTGTTTTCCAGCGGGCATGTCCTGATCGAAAGCGTCCCCGGACTAGGCAAGACGCTCTTTGTGCGGGCGCTGGGGCGCGTGCTGGGCTGCCAATTTGGCCGGATTCAGTTTACCGCGGACTTGATGCCCTCCGACATCACCGGTTCGCCGATCTTTGATATGAAAACCCAAGAGTTCCGGTTTCATCCGGGGCCGGTTTTTACGCAGATC
Source organism: Pirellulales bacterium (assembly GCA_033762255.1). Taxonomy (NCBI): domain Bacteria; kingdom Pseudomonadati; phylum Planctomycetota; class Planctomycetia; order Pirellulales; species Pirellulales bacterium. The sequence goes on from JANRLT010000025.1 coordinate 11,207, forward strand.
TTGCTGGCGGACGAGATCAACCGTTCTCCCGCCAAGACGCACGCGGCGCTGCTGGAGATCATGCAGGAATACCGGGTCACGATCGAACGGACCAGCCACCAAATCGCGCGTCCGTTCCTGGTGCTCGCGACGCAAAATCCCATTGAAAGCGAGGGAACTTATAACCTGCCCGAGGCCCAGCTTGACCGCTTTATGTTTAAGCTGGCGGTCAACTATCCCACCGCCGCCGAGGAATTGACCGTTCTGCGGCTGCATGGGCAACAAGCCGACCTGGACGCGACACTGCGGGACGAAGTGAATGTGGTCAGTTCCCCCGCCGAAATCACCGCCCTGACCAAATCACACGCCAACGTGCGCATCGAGGATAAATTATTTGATTACATTAATAATATCGTGCGGTTGACGCGCTCTTGGCCGCAGTTTCATATGGGGGCTTCCCCCCGCGCGGGCCTGGCCCTGGTGCAGGGGGCCCGCACCTTGGCCGCTTTTCATGGGCGGGACTATGCGGTGCCTGACGATGTGATCCAGATTGTGCTCCCCGCACTGCGTCACCGGGTGGTCCTGACCGCCGAGGCCGATGTGGAAGGACACCAGGTGGACGACCAACTGCGACAACTGCTCAATACGATCGAAGTCCCGCGAATGTAATTAGCCCGCAGCGTCAGCAAGGGACACCATATATTTATCACGGAGCGACGGAGGAGACACCGAGGCGCAGGGAGAAAACATTTTGTAGGAGGCAACTCCGTTGCCGAGCAGTAGGTTATCAATACATCGTAGATTGGGACCAGCCGCCTACGAATTTTTTTTATATCGATGGAACCTCGACGGCGCTATCCAAAGATTTTTCAATTAGGAAGTACGAGGGAGCACAAAGACGCTTTCAACGGCCAACCTCCAACCACTAGACTAGATTCAAACCTCCAATCTCCATGCCTTCCCTGCCCCTCCTCTTTGCCGCGTGGCCGTGGGAAAATTTCAATCCCGTGATGTGGCTCTTGGCCAGTCTGCTGCCACTCTTGGGCCTGGCCGCTATTTATCGGGTTTATCCCCGTTGGCCGCAGTTGGGCTTTGCGTTGTTGGCCGCATGCGTAACGCTTATTCTTATTATTTATCCGGGGGGCTTGTGGCTGGTGTTGCTGCTGGACGGGGCGTTGGTGTTAGCGGCCATGATAGACTTGTTTTCGTTGCCGCGGCGTTCCCACTTTGCCGTGCAGCGCGAAACCCAAAAAATCGCCTCCTTGCGCAAGCCGCAACACATCCGATTAGAGGTTCAAAACTATAGCCGCCGCGGCTATCTCGTGGAGATTCGTGATGACCTGCCCCCCGGCGCCATAGCCGAACCAGCTGAATTTCGCGCGGTCCTGTTTGCCCAAACCCGCTCCCTCATGGAATATTCCCTCACCGCCAACCAGCGGGGAGAACTAACCCTTACAAAGGTTTATCTCCGTGTCCGCAGCCGCTGGGGATTGTGGCACCGCGACCTGGAATATCCCCTGCATACCCTCTTGCATGTCTATCCCGACATGAAGCAACTCGAGGAATACGCCATCCTGGCCCGCACCAACCGCCTCAGTCTACTGGGCGTGCGGCGCACCCGCAAAATTGGCCAGGATAACGAGTTTGAGCGGCTACGCGACTTTACCCGCGATGATTCTTACAAGCATCTGGACTGGCGCAGCACCGCCCGCCGACGCAAGCTTACCGTGCGGGATTTTCAAGCCAATCAAAGCCAGCGCATCGTGTTTATGATCGATTGCGGACGCATGATGACCAACGAGGCCGCCGGGCTAAGCCTGCTGGATCACGCCCTTAATAGCATGCTGATGCTCAGCTATGTGGCCTTGCGGCAGGGGGACGCCGTGGGCATGCTGTGCTTTTCCAACGAAATCCACAGTTACGTTCCCCCACGCTCGGGGGGAACGCAAATGAACCGCCTGCTGCATGCGGGGTTTAACCGCTTTCCCCGGCTGGTCGAATCCCGCTACGACGAGGCCTTTTTGTACTTGTCCGCCAATTGCCGCAAACGTTCGCTGGTGATTCTCTTGACCAATATCATCGACGAAGTCAACGCCCAGCAGGTGCAGCGGTATCTGGGGGCGATCGCGGGGCGGCACTTGTCGCTGGGGGTGTTATTACGGGACCGGACGCTGTTTGACGCGGTGGAAAACACCCCCCGCGGCGACCAAGAACTGTACGCCGCGGCCGCGGCGGCGGATTTGCTTCTGTGGCGGCGGCAGGTGATCACGCGGCTGGGTACATTGGGCGTGCGGTCGCTCGATCTTTTTCCCGAGGAAGTCACCGCCCCCCTGATTAACACGTACTTGGATATTAAGGCCCGGCATTTGCTATAAGTAATTACAAATTAAAAATTACGAATTACAAATTGATTTAGCCCGCAGCGTGAGCAAGGGGTCAGTGGGTAGTGGATAGTGGATAGTGGATAGTGGATAGTGGATAGTGGAGACGCAGCGTTAGCCAGGGACAGATTCAGCCAGACACGTAGCGGAATTCGCCAGAATTCCGATATCACTCAGCCCGCAGCGTCAGCAAGGGACAGAATACATCTATCACGGAGAAACGGAGGAGACACAGAGGCGCGCGGAGAAGACATATTGTAGGAGGCAACTCCGTTGCCGAATCTGCGCTATTGTTACCGAACTGAAGGTTGGGACCAGCTGCCAATAAAATCCTGTATACCGCTAGCACACTCCCGGCACGGTCCCAACATGATTGAACAAGTGGGAGGTATTTTGAACAAGAGGGAGCAGAGGAAACAGAGAACCAGCCCGCAGCGTCAGCAAGGGACAGAATACATCTATCACGGAGAAACGGAGGAGACACAGAGGCGCGCGGAGAAGACATGTTGTAGGAGGCAACTCCGTTACCGAACAATAAGCGTCAAATTTGAGATTTCAGATTTCCATCACAAAAAACTGCCATCCGCAAACTTAAAAATAACAATCACCAGCTCAGATCCTCCCCTCCGGAATTTGCGAGACCACGAAACGTAATTTGCCGGTGGGGGTGCGGGCTAGTGCCGGGTGGTATTCCACCTGCAACTCCGCCTGATCGCCAACCCGCTGGCGAAATTCGCCCAGGAGTTGCGCCTCGTCGGCGGGTGTGTATCCCTGGCCGCGCACAATGCGAATACAAATTTTACCCGGCTCGTTCTGGTAGAGCTGCGCTTCCTGGATTCTCACCAAATCCTTAAAGATATGGTCCATCCGCCCCAGCTTGGCACCGTTTTTTAACACGATGTAATCCTCCAGCCGCCCATCAATTTCCGCGACCCTGCGCCCCGCTAGTTCTCCCCCGGTCGTATTTTTTTCGTCGTTCACGACTGGCGGCAATTGGGCGATATCCCCGACCTCGTAACGGACTAGCGGCAAGGCCAAATTGGCCAAATTTGTCCCAATGATGCGGTGGCCCTGATGTTGAGTTCCCGTGTCACCGGGGCTAGCTCCCCTGATTGCCGGCACAAACTCCACCGCGGCAAAGTCCTCATCCACGACCAGTTTGCCCGTGACAGTTTCTGAGATATTCGCCACTCCTTCGCTCATGCCGTAATGCTGGCGCGGACGCACGCCAAAGGCCGCCTCGATGAGCGCGGTTTGATTCGCCAGCAGATTTTCGGCACCGGTGGTGATCCATTGCGGCTGATAATCCAGCTTTTCCCCTTGATCCAGCAAATATCCCGCCACCACCGCCAGTAGTGATGGATACCCATGCAGCCACGGCGGCCGCAGGCGATTCAGCTGGGCCACGTAGGCGGGCAAGTTTGTCGGCGAGACATGGTATCCACTAAACATGATTTGCCGACCGGGATGATTCATCCGCCAAAACGGCGGCTGTCTCTGTCCCAGCGGCACCAGTGAACGCCCGCCAAAATACCCGCACCAGGTGTCGGTCTGAATCCCATGCCACCGGCGGTACCGCCACCATACGGCCCATTGCTCGCGCTGAAATTCCCGCGTCACCGCAAATCGCAATCCCGCGCCGGTCGTGCCACTGGTATGGGCGATGACGCGGTCTTTTTCCGGCACGGCGGTGGAGAGCAGCTCCGCATAATTAGCACGGACGGTGGTTTTATCTAAAATGGGCCAAGCCGCCAGATCGGCCAAGGTTTGCACTTTTTGGTAATTTAACCCCAGACTGTCCCAGGTGCGGCGGTAATAGGGGACGGTTTCGTAACAATGCCGCAAAAAACCCCGGAGGCGTTCATCGCGAAAGTTGGCCAGTTGGGCCGCCGGCCATCCCAGGCGTTCCTCCGACTCCGCCAATCGCCGCCAAAAGTCGGCGTTGTACCGGGCCCGCTGGATGCGCCAGCCTTCATAGCTGCAGGCCAAATTTTGCAGCCAGACGGGCAACCGCAGGTACAGGGCTTCTTGGTTCATGCGGCAAACAGGAGTTTTTTAGAACAAGGACAAGCCGATTTCACCCCGGCAAAATCTCCGCCTTAACCCGCGGGGGCGAATTTTGGGGGAGTTGATCCCGCTGGCGCTTGGGGGGGAAGGGGTTGGGGTGCGGCGGCGGTGGGGTGGGTCTCGATTGTTCCGCCCACGCGCAGCAATTGCTCGGCCGCGGCTCGCAGGGCCAGATCGACTTCCCAGCCCTCGCGGCGAATGCGCAGATCAAGATAGCACAAAAACCGCACAACCGTCAGGTAGAGCGCCACAAACCAAAACACGATGGGCAACAGCACCGTATGCAAGGAGGCGTCGATCACTAAATGCGTGCTAAATTGTCCGCGCACAAACCATAACCCCCATAACAACAAAAAAATCAGTTGCTGCTCGATCATCCACAGGGCAAAGACCCGGCCATAAATCATGCCCAGGTCGCCGGTATGGAGGGCGTTATTGCGCTGGCGGGTGGAGAGTTGTCCCACGCCACCCCACCAGGGATTGCGCTCTAGCAAAATCACCTCATTCAAGTAGGCCCAACGCGTGGCTGGCCAAATCCAAAGCAATATAAGAAACATGAGCCAGCCACGCCAGATATCATCGGCCACGCCCCATAATAGCCCCTGGGGAAAAAACAAAAAGCGGGCCACCACCTGATAGCCGATCAACTGCGGCAGCGACGCCGCCAGATCGCGCGCCGCGCGGCGATAGTCTAATTTCCGCTGAAACATCGCCTGGCCCAGGAGCAGCGTCACGGGGGCGGTGACCAGCGGAATCTGGTAATATCCCAGGCAAAAGAGTCGAAACCAATAGTCGTTGACTTCTTCGTTTAGCTCCAGGTAATTGCCGGATAAAAACCAATAATTAAAAAGGGCGGCGGGGATCATGGTCAGCGCCGCCGCGCATATCAACGGTCGAAACTGATCGCGCAGCACCTGCATCGCCAGGTCGCACAGCTCCCACAGCGTCCGCTCGCGAATGACCACCAGGGTATTATTCAGATCGGACATGCGCTTCCTTCCGGGGATAGCCCAAAACCACAAAGTAGTAAATCAACAGTCCGCTGGAAATGGCGGCGATCATCGCTTTGGACCAATAAGGCATGGCCGAGGGAGAGACAAACCCCTCGATACTGGCGGCCAAAATAAATAAAATCACCGCAGCGCAGGCCGTGGGAAAGGCCTCCTTTGCGCCTAATTCCAACGCGGCCGCCCGGGTCAGGCCGCGGGTGCTGATCAGCGAAAACCCCATCCGCATCCCCGCCGCGGCGGCCAGGATGATCGCCGTTAGTTCAAACGGCCCGTGCGCCGTGACAAATTCAAAAAAATGTTCTCTTTCCGGTCCCTCCAGGCTGGCCATATAACCAAACACTCCCCCCAGATAAGCCGCGTTATAGACCGTCTTAAATAATCCGCCAATCCCCAGCAGCAGACCCCAGGCAAAGCATTCCAGGCCGATGCCGGCGTTATGCATAATGTAAAACGTGAACATTTCCATGTTTTGGTTGATATCGCGCCCCTGCGGCGGATCGCTGTACATATTGCGCATTTGCTCCATCATTTCGGGCTGCAGCAAATTCTCACAAAAATCCGTTGAGTTGCGCGCTAAAAAAAACGCCGTGATAAACAACCCCCAAAACAGCACAAACGCCAACCGCAAATAACCATCCTGGAACAACCGTTGCGGCACATGCACAAATATCTCGGTAATCCAGGCCCGCGGATCAAACCGCCGGCTGCGGTACAAATGGTTGTGCGCCCGGGCCACCAACTGGTGCAAATATGAGATGGTGTTTGGCGGCAATTGATAAGCGTCCGCCAGCGCCAGATCCGCGCATGCCGCCCGGTATAGGGTTCCCAGTCGCAGCACGCTATCGGGGGACTTGGTCCCGTACGTTTTTTCTAACCGGGAGCACAGCTGTTCCAGCTCTCGCCAATAGAGCCGCCGCGCTTCCAGCAATTCCACGACTTTCATGGGATCAGCTCCTCCCTTGTTGCCAGGGGGGGCCGCCAACCACCGGGGGATTGCGTTGTCCCGCCGCCGCCAGCCGCGCCGCCAATTGCAGTTGTTGCTGCGCTTGTTCCGCCCCGGCGGCGTCGGCGATAAACGTCCGGATGTACAGTCCGCAAAGCAATAGATCATCCGACAAATCGGGGCGTATCCGATTTCGCCAGCGCAGCGCGTCGGCCAGCCGCCGCGCCAGCTCCGCCCGCCGCGGCGGGGTAAACATGAGCCGCCGTTGCACGTACATGGCCAGCGTGCGCGCCAATTGGCGGGATACCCGAATATTTGGCGGTAAATCCGCGGCCACGGCGAGCGCGGCGGGTTCCTTGAGCATGGTCAGGCCCGCCTGCATGCCAGCATCCTCGACAATCACGATCGTGCCGCTGGCCAAATCTCCCAGGCGCTGAAATTTACTGCTGAGCGCGCAGCAAAATATACCCACTAGCCCTAGTGGAAAAATCGGCGGCAACACGGTCCCTTCCGCCGCCAACTCTGTATACATTGGCAAAAACACCGGCGGTATCACCGGCAGCAGATCGACCTCGCGCAAGATATTCCGCAGCACCGCCTGCCAGGCCTGGATCGGTTGGCCCCGCACCCCCACCACGCGCAGCCCCCCCGCCCATTTGCCTGGCGTCTGGCCATTCCAATACGTTTCAAAAATTCCCCCGTAAAACCAGGAGATACCAAACCAGCCCAAACATAAGAATGCGGCCACAAAGACGGGATTTTGCAAACCGATGGATAAAAAAAAGCCGCACAGCAAAATTCCCAAAAACAGCGATAAGCGTATCAGCAGGTCCAGTTTAAACGCAAAAAAGCGACGAAAAGGTCCCGCCAGGCGATATTGAAAGGCAATATTCTCTGGTGTGATAATTTCGATCCGGCTATCGATTTGCAAAGTTTCCGCGGGCATGGATCACTTTGGGTAGGTCCCCTCGCCAAAAAATAAAACTTCGCCAACCCAAGCGCTTGGCGGTACCATGGGTCATTTCCCTGGGGCGATTTCGCCATGTCAGCATAGCTCAACCGGGGCCAGGAGAAAGGCGGTTTCCTGATTTTACGGCATTTTCCCCGGCCTTGCCAATCCATCCGCCCCCGGGCAATTTCCCCCGCCACCGGTTGTTGCCGCTTGTCCCGGAGTGCTAAAATCAAATGGTAATCACCAAATCGGCGGGGTAAATGACCAGCTCCGCTTTCCATAAAATTCATGTCGTTCAGGAACTTCCATGCGCGGATTTTTCGCTTTTTCTGTTCTACCCTGGTTTTGTCTTTTGTGGATCATCGGGGCATCCGCGTCAGCAGCCGACGAAAAACCCCCCGCCGTCACGACCGAAGTCGTGCTGGATGGTCTGAGCAATCCCTTTGGCATGGCCCTGCGACCCGGTAAAGGGGAACTGTTTGTCAGCGATAGCGCGGCGGGCATGATTGTTTCGGTCGATCCCGCCCAACCCAACAAATCAACCCCCGTCATTACCGGCTACAACCAAGATATCTATGGCAAAGGGCCAAAATACGCGATTGGCCCCTTGGGCCTGGCGTTTTTAAACGCCGACACGCTGGTCGTCGGGGATGGGAGCGCGGCGGGAGGAGCCGAAGTGGTGCAACTCTTTAAGCTCCCCACCGATGCGGCCAAATTACCGCTAACTGCCGACGCCCCCTCCCAAAAGCTGGGGCCGATCGCCGCAAATCCCGAAGTAAGTACACCCGGCGAAGGGAACTTCTTTGGCGTGGCCGCGACTCCCGCCGCAATTTTTGTCACCGCCCAGGGGGACGACGCCAAAGGTTGGATTCTCAAAGCTGACCTGAATGGCTCTACCGCGGGTCAGCTAAAACCGTTTATCAAAACTAAAATCGAAACCGGCGTCTCCACCCCCCTGGGCATCACTATGAGTGAACGCGGCGAAGTGGTGGTCGGCCAAATGGGCGAATTGGACCAGCCCCGCGACAGCCAATTGACATTTTACAACCCCAAAGATGGTAAAAAACTGCTGAGTTTGCCCGCCCATCTGCACGACATCACGGCCCTGGCGTACAGCCCCAAGACAAAACGCCTGTACGCCTTGGATTTTTCTGGTAATGACAGCCAGGCGGGGGGCCTATATCGGCTGGATTCGGCCATCGAAAATAATCAGCAAGTCATCAAACCCCTCAAAATCACCAGCCTGGAAAAACCCACCGCCATGGTCTTTGATCCCGCCGGAGTCTTATACGTCACCGTGTTGGGCCAGGGAGGAAACCCGGAACAAGCGAATAAACAGGGGAAGTTGTTAAAGATCGTGGGAGAGCTGTGAGTAATTACAAATTAAAAATTTCGAATTACAAATTAGGTACAGTTATTCTGCCTGCTTACTAGTTATGTAGCTTTCTCTTCCCCACTATCCACTATCCACCATCCACCCCCCACTCCCCTCCCCCCGATGTCGCGTCGCGAACAAATTGAATCGATGCTGGCCGCTGATCCCCAGGATCAGTTTTTGCGCTACGCGCTGGCAATGGAGTTTGATAAGGAGAGCCGGCACGAGGAAAGCCTGGCTTTATTGGCCGGTCTTCAAGCCGACCCAGTCCCTCATGTACCTGCGTATTTTATGGCGGCCCAACAATTAGTCCGGCTGGACCGCTTGGCGGAAGCCCGCACCTTGCTCCGCTCGGGAATCTCCTTGGCGGATCAGGTTGGTAACACTCATGCCGCCGGAGAAATGCGCGAATTTTTGACCAGTTTGGGAAATTTAGGGGAAGCTTGAGGCCCGCGATTGTTCATTTGAAATCTAACGGCCGCTTGCCGCTGGTGAATGGGACGGGTCTTCGATATGATGCTAAAATTTTTTGTATTTTGCGAAATCTGGGTGAAAATATAAAAAATGATTGTCCCCTGGGGAGAATCTTGGTAAGAATAAAGATGGGGTTAGTTGAGGCCTTATCCTTTCTCCAAATTGACAACCGCTTCTCCGGCGGTCGGCCTCGTTATGAATTCGCGATTTTTTTTCTTCGGCGAACCGCCGCACCTGGGTGGGCAGGGTTTGCCACTGCATGCACCTCATTCAGGACCCGCGGCTTTCCGCGCGCGGGGCTTTACCATTGTCGAGCTCTTGGTCTGCATCGGCATTATTGGGTTGCTCATTGCGCTCCTCATGCCCGCCACACAAAAAGCACGGGAAGCGGGCCGTCGCGTGACCTGCCAAAACAATATTCGGCAGGTCTCCCTGGGGATTAAGCTGTTTGAGGACTCACGCAAGCATTTGCCGTATTCGGGGCTGGTGGCGAATGCCGGCTTTTCAGGAGGTTACTACGAGCCAGAGTTACAATTTGACGGCCGTAGCGGCGTCATGCAAAGTTGGGTGGTCCAGATATTGCCATTTATCGAGGAAGGGACGCTGGCCAAGCAAATCGATCCCAAAATTTCCATTCTCAAACAGCCCAACGATCCCCAGGCCAAAGTGCTGCCAACGATGCTTTGCCCTAGCGAAACGGTCAATCGATCGTTGTTTCAACATCCCACGCTGACGAGGAACAAACCTTTTGCCAAGGGGAACTACGCCGCGTTTGTCAGTCCGGTTCATGTGGAATTTCAAAGCCATGAACCGGGCGCTTTGATTGCCGACCGCAAACATCGTTCTGGCAAATTTCCCGACGGGGCGGGCAAGACCATGTTTCTGTCCGAAGTCCGTACCCGCGATAATCCCCGCGATCAGCGCGGGGCTTGGGCTTTGCCCTGGGCGGGAAGCACCCTCTTGGCGTTTGATTTGCACAGCGAGAATACCTATTCCGGCGAATTTTGGGGCAAGGTGCCGCATATACGGGGTAGCTCTTATCGGCCCGTTAGTCACAGCAAAGGATATACGCAACTGCCCAATAATCCCGGACCAAACATGGACATGCTGTATGATTGCGACAATTTAGCCGATGCGCAGCTCACCGGAATGCCCTGCGATAACTATAGCAGCAGCGGCGGTAATAACTTTCTATCCGCCGCTCCGCGCAGCACGCATCCCGGCGGCGTGTTTGTGACCTTTGGGGATAACTCGGTTAAATTTTTGGTTGACGAAGTGGATGAATTCACGATGGGGTATTTGATCTCGATCAATGACGGCCAAATAGTCAATCTGCAAAACGCCGTCCGTTAGTCTTTTACCCAGAATTGAATCCCCCGTTATCATGTCGCAGCGTTTGCCAGCATCGACCGCCGGTTGGGGAATATGGCGGCGCATCGTGTCGGCCTTGTTTATCCTGGGGGGAATTTCCGCCATCGCGCTCAATCTGCTTACTCCCGGCGTGGTCTCTAGCACGGCCGTTTGGTCCGAGGAGCAGGCCCGCCAACATCAAGAGATTTCTTCCAAGGCCCACGCCGCGTTACAAAAGCTGAATCAGCATAAATTTAACAACACACCCCAGGCGGCGGAGGCGGAAGAGGAATTTAACCATTGGCACAAAAAAAGTCAGGAATCACAGGCCCGACTGCAAGCGGCCAAGCAGGCCTACCGCGGTTATAATCATTTTTGGTTTTGGCTGGGCGTGGCGTTTACGGCGATTGGCGTCATCAGCCTGGTCGCGGGAATGAGCGCGGAGCAGAATTCATGACAGGCCGGGTGGGTAGTGAGTAGTGAGTAGTGAGTAGTAGAGGGTTTTATTCTGGTCATTAATCTGAAATCTCAAATTTGCAATCTCAAATCCGCAATCCACGCCAAGGGTGTATGCCGCGAACTCTTTTACGTCAGTTCGTGAAGAATGCGCATTCTGTCCCTGGCTAACGCGGCTGGGTATCAGATGTCCCTTGCTAACGCGGCGGGCTGAGTAATATCCCGGACTAAGATGTTAACCCAAATTTGTCATTCGTAATTTGTAATTGTATCACGCCGCTTTGGCCCGTGCCGGCGGAGCGGCTAGGCGCTGCAGTTCCAGCACTGTCAACAACCGATAGCCCGTTTTAGCCGCTTGCTCATCGGCCAAGTATATCCGCGCGTCGGGGGCCAGCATCCGTGGCACATAATACCAGGCCTGCGCTAGCGCCGGGCCAAGTTGATCCGCCGAGATAATCACTAACTCAAGCTGGCGGATGCCGTTGGCCGCGCGGGACAACGCGCTATGCGGATCACCAGGCAAAAGCTGCGCCTTGACTCCCGCTTTTTTTAGGGCTTGATACGCGCTCTTATAGCTCCAATCGGTCTTGGCCTGATAGTTGGGCCGCCCCTCAAACAGGTCAATCCCATAAAAGTGCAAGTCGGCCTGGGGGAGCGTCTCCCGCACGAGTTCGATCAATTTGAGCGTGCGCTGGCCATTGCCTAAGCCAACTTCCAGCCACCGTTGTGGCGGCCGGTCGGTGACCTCGCGATACAGGATCCGCTCGCTGGCCGGTTGCCCAAAGCGCAACAACCAAGCCCGCGACAATTTGGAAAAGAGCGACACCGTTTGCCCTCCTTGGCACACGGAATCCGGAAAATGGGGGGAGATTTGACACGTCCCGCGACGAATCTTTCGGCGGGGCGCTTTACACTCTTCGACTGCGGCGGGGTGCGAAATTCAGTGGATTTTTATTGGTCAAAACTAGGGTGCCGGTCATGTTTTCCCATCTTCCCCAGACCTGACATTGGGCGGGAATTTTGCTTAAAATATGTCAAAGTCGATCATACCAACGCAATTTTTGCTAAAAATTGCCTTAAGTTTGCCGTCCGACGCCGATACACACTCATTACTTTACTTTTTTTGTCAGGTTTGCCGCCATGAGCAATGTTTCACCCCCCCAGCCGCGCACGATGTTTCAAAAGATATGGGACCGGCATGTGGTGCTGGCGGAACCGGGGAAGCAGGCGATTTTGTACATCGACTTGCATCTGGTGCATGAGGTGACCAGCCCCCAGGCGTTTGAAGGACTGCGTTTGGCGGGTCGCCGCGTCCGTCGTCCTGAACGGACGGTCGCCACGCCGGACCATAACGTCCCCACGTCCGACCGGCGGCTGCCGATCGCCGATCCCATTTCCAAACAGCAAATCGACACTCTGCGCAACAATTGCCGGGAATTTGGCATCCGGCTATACGATCTGAATGATCCGCAGCAGGGAATTGTGCATATCATTGGGCCGGAACTGGGGTTGACCCAGCCTGGCATGACAATTGTCTGCGGCGATAGCCACACGGCCACGCACGGGGCGTTTGGCGCGTTGGCCTTTGGCATCGGCACGAGCGAAGTCGAGCATGTGCTGGCAACGCAAACACTGCTCCAGTCCCTGCCCAAGACGCTCGAACTGCGCGTGGATGGGCGACTGGCTCCCGGTGTCACGGCCAAGGACCTCATTTTGTATCTCATTGGCCAGATCACCACCGACGGCGGTACCGGCTATGTCATTGAATACACGGGCGATGTTATCCGCAACCTGGGCATGGAGGAGCGCATGACCGTCTGCAATATGTCGATCGAGGCGGGAGCCCGCGCGGGTCTGATCGCCCCGGACGAAAAAACGTTTGCCTATGTGCGTGGACGGCAATTTGCCCCCAGCGGCGCGGATTTTGACGCGGCGGTGGCGCAGTGGCGCACGCTGCCCAGCGATCCCGGGGCGGGTTATGACAAATCGCTGGTTTTTCAGGGGGGGGATATTACGCCCCAAATCACCTGGGGGACCAATCCGGGCCAGGTCGTCCCGGTCACGGCCAAAGTCCCCGCCCCACAGGACTTTACCGACGAAACCGAACGCAAAACCACCGCCCGCGCGCTCGAGTACATGGGCCTGAGCGCGGGGACGCCGATGACAGCGCTCGAACTGGACCGGGTGTTTATTGGTTCGTGCACCAATGGCCGGATCGAGGATTTGCGCGCCGCGGCGGCGATTATCAAGGGTTATAAAGTGAGCGACCGGGTGAGCGCGATGGTGGTGCCGGGCAGTGGTACGGTCAAAAAGCAGGCGGAAGCGGAGGGACTGGACCGGATCTTTAAGGAAGCGGGCTTTGACTGGCGGGAGGCGGGGTGCAGCATGTGCCTGGGGATGAATCCGGACATCTTGACGCCGGGTCAGCGCTGCGCGTCAACCAGCAACCGCAACTTTGAGGGTCGGCAGGGCAAAGGGGGCCGGACGCACCTGGTCAGTCCGGCAATGGCCGCGGCGGCGGCGGTGCGGGGGCACTTTGTGGATATCCGGGAGTGGGAATATAGGGGGTAAAGAGGGGGATAATGAAGATAGCAAAAGTTACATTTGAAAAAGGGCTACTTGAATGCCGTTGATGTATCGTTCTATGCTGGAAAATGGCGGAAAACCTGCTGTTGGCAGTTCAAAAAAGCATTTAGGAGTGATAACTCTTGGCAAATATGCTGATATTGAAGCTGATACCGCGGGTTGGGTCCATCCCCTTACAGGAGGTATGTCGGTAAGTCCCGATTTACAAAATTTACCCCAGCATCGCGTCCCTATGAGATTGAAAAGACTTTTTTCAGCAGCGAGCGGAAAAAACAACTTGTATGTATGGTGCCTGGGGAGCGGTGATTTCAGCGATGCTGAAATTAGCAATAATTTAAGATTACGAGTGGACAAACCCGCAGAGCACGGGATCGTTTAACCAAGTCATTCCATGCCGCAAGTTGAATATGAACAGTCAATTGCAATCACTCGGCCACAATGGCGACTAGCCGATGAGGAAGAAGGGATTTTATCATGAATAATACCCAGTTCGTAACATCACCAAGCTTTGTGGAGTATGTTGAATTGCTTGTGCAATTGCACAGTATGATTAGCACCGGTAAAGGAGATGGTGAGGAGGCGGAGAATTTGCGTGATCAAATGGATGGACCCTGGGAAAGTTTGACTAAGGAGCAGATTGAAATCACCAACGGCCTCTCCGCCGATCTATACACGATCGACCAGGCCCCCCACCCTCCCGAGACTGAGACGGATAGCGACCGGTTATTGCCGCAGATTCAAGAACTGCACAAACAAGGCCAGAGGCTGGAGCTTTTGACATTCCTCCGCGCGCACCAAGCCGAGCTGAACGTCAATGTGCTGGATTACCTGCGGGCGGAATGCTGGTTGCATTTGGGCTTTCCGGCGGTGGCAGAGGAATTCACTCAGTCCCACGTGCGCCGCGGGACACTTGATTCCAGCTGGCTGGCCAGCATTTTGCCTGGGGAGCTTACGCAGCAACCGTAAGTCTAGTTTTTAACTTTTATTTCTCCCGTCTCCCATCTCCCCCCTCCCGTCCCTCATCTCCACCACCAACTCCTCACTACCCACTCCTCACTACCCACTCCCCCTGCCCCCCATGCAATCCTTCACCAAACACACCGGCTTGGTTGCCCCGATGGACCGGGCCAATGTCGACACCGATCAGATCATCCCCAAGCAGTTCCTTAAACGGATCGAGCGGACCGGCTTTGGCCAGTACCTGTTTTTTGATTGGCGGTTCCATGATGACGGGACTGATAATCCCGACTTTGAACTCAATCGCCCCCAGTATCGTGGTGCCAGCGTGCTTCTCACCCGCCGCAATTTTGGCTGCGGTTCTAGTCGCGAACATGCCCCCTGGGCGCTTGCGGATTACGGCTTTCGCGTGTTGATTGCCCCCAGCTTTGCCGATATTTTTTATAACAACTGTTTTAAGAACGGCATTCTGCCCATTCGCCTGACCGAGGATCAGGTCGAGGATCTGTTTCAGCGGGGGGCCAAATTCGCGGGGTATGAGTTAACCGCCGATCTGGCGGAACAGACGCTGACCGACAATCACGGCTTGCTGATTTCATTTACGGTGGAGCCATTTCGGCGGCATTGCCTGCTGCATGGGCTGGACGATATCGGCCTGACATTGCAAAACGAGGCCGCCATCCGCGCTTATGAAACGGCGAACGGCATTGGCGTGTAAACAAAGCCGACGATGGTATCGTCGGTGCAATATGACTCGTTGCTTTTCATCGCGAGGAAATCATGCAATTGAGTCTAGCCCAATTCGGTATCGAACAACTGAACCCGGACCAACGTCTGGAGCTTATTGAATTGATTTGGGATAGCCTTCCCGAAACCACACGAGATAATCCGCCCGCTTGGCATTTAGAGGTGCTGCAAGAACGCCTGGACGAAGCGGATGCAAAACCCAACGCGAGTGAGCCTTAAATTTTCCTCCTCCCCATGTTTGATTTTGTGCCAAGACTTGTGCTAAGATCCCTGGTCTGTTTGCCCCATACCGTTCATTTCATAGGCGGTGTGGGTGCCGCCGCGGGCGAGGCCGCTTTATGATTCACGTCTCCACCATTTGCCGCCCCCCCGCTCCCGGTGACTTTGCGGTAATATTTGACAAAGCTCGCCCCCAAGGGGCCTAATGCCACACGTTGTCGCACATTGCCCCGCGCTGTAGGTACCGCATTTTCAGAATTAACACCTGCGGGGGCGTCCCGCGGCGTTAACTTGACGGCAGCCGTGTCCGCTGGTAACAGTGGTCCCGCCCAGGCATTTTGCAAATCAACCAGCACGATCAGTGCCGTGTCATGATCAGCAAAGCTGAGCGCATACTCCGGCGCGACAGGCCTGTTTGTTGCGTCGCTTTGCCAGTCAAACTGATCATCCACTAAAAACGCATTGCGTAAATGCACCAGCCCCGGAGCCGTGCTCAGGTCATGCCGCTGGACGATGCGATAATCCGCGTCATTAACCGAGAGCAGATTATTTACCGACGGGTTGTCATCCGCATTCCCATTTGCCACGCTCGCCGACACGTTTACGGGCTCCAGCCGCCAAACTTCCACCCGCGGGGCGATGCGTATCATCCGACCCGCGGCCCCCCCCCAAAAGTTCATCGCTTGCCGACCCACCCAACCGTTCCACCACACGCCGACGGTTCCGGCGATCATTCCCAAAAGGACAAAAGTGGCGATAATCCAGGGGCCGCGGGCCATAGTTAAAGTTTCCGTGTTAGGCAAGATTGGACGGGCAAGCTGGGCAAATAAAAACGCCAGTCAGCATTTGTATGTGAAAATTTGATGAAAATCGCCGTTAGTTGTTATCAAAGTGAGGGCAAGGGCGTCTAAAGTGTCCGCTTCCACGCCATGCGCTTTATAATGGCGGCTACACTTTTCATTCTAAGTCCTCCACGCAAAATAGTTGAGACATGGCAGAGTCAAAAACTGAGGAAAACAGAAAAACGGTTCCGCCTAGCCATCCAAAATCCGCTCACAAACAGACGGCACCGTCCCCCTCTCGTTTGCCTGCGAAACACACGCAGCCCCCGGCCTGGACGCTCGTCTGGTGGTTGGCGGCTACAATTTTTGTTAGTGCGTTGTTGCTCTTTCAGGTTCAGCCGCTCATCAGCAAATTTATCCTTCCCTGGTATGGCGGCAGTCCGGCGGTCTGGACTACGGCCATGCTGTTCTTTCAGTGCGTGCTGTTTTTGGGTTATTTATACGCACATCTGGCCGCCCGGCATCTTAGCCCGCGGCAGCAACTCTTGACGCAAGGGGGATTATTGCTTTTGGCCGCCGTGTTGGCCTGGTGGGTGGTGCCGCCGGACTCGCTCAAGCCCACGGGCGAAGAAAATCCCACCCTCAGCATCCTAGGCCTGCTATCGTTGAGCGTGGGCTTGCCTTATTTTTTGCTTTCCACCACGGGCCCCCTGGTTCAGACTTGGTTCAGCCGGGCCTATCCGGGGCAGTCACCCTATCGGCTGTTTGCGCTTTCCAACTTTGGGTCCCTGTTGGCGTTGTTGTCGTTTCCGTTCTTGTTTGAGCCGTATTGGGAACTGCCGACATTGGGCAGATTTTGGATGGTGGGGTTTTGGGTGTTTGTCGGCTTATGGCTCTGGACCGCCTGGCAAGTGGCAAAGCTGCGGACCGCGGGCGAAGCCCATCATTTCGCGGGACCTGAATCCGAGAAAGGGACGGACACGAGGGACGAAACGCGCACTCCTGGGTGGCGGCCCGCCGCTTGGCTGGCTTTGCCCGCGGTGGCGTCGCTGGTATTTATCGCCACTGCCAATGAGGTGAGCCACAATGTCGCGCCGACGCCATTTTTGTGGATCGTGCCGCTGGCCCTGTATTTGTTGACGTTTATTATCGCCTTTGACCATCCCGCCTGGTATGTCCGCGGGTGGTGGGCTCCGTTGTGCGCGGCGGCGATTATGACCTTGGCCATTTATCAAAAGCTGGCGGATTGGCTCTGGCAAGCGGTGGTGTACGAAAGCGTCAGTTCCGCCGCGCAAGGCTGGTTTAAGCAACGGCCCGATGGCTGGCATTTGGATATGGAATTGACCTATGTGCCGCAGGTCGGTTTGATCTTTGCCACGATGTTTCTGATGTGCCTGGTTTGTCACGGAGAATTGGTCCGCCTCCGTCCCGCCAATCCCCGCGATTTGACCAAATTTTACCTGCTAATTTCCGCGGGAGGGGCGTGCGGGGGGTTGTTTATCAGCTTTGTGGCGACAAATTTCTTTGATGATTACTACGAATGGCCGATCGGACTGGCGATCTGTTTGGGGATTGCCATTTTGGTTTGTTGGCGGGAATATGCCAATTGGCGGCCAGCAAATAATTCTAACCGCTGGCAAGGGGCGCTCGGTTTTGGCCTGGCCGCGTGTGTCGGTTGGGGTTTGCTGGCGTATGGCGTGGATCCGTGGAACTGGTTTGGCGGCGGTTCCACAAATAACGCGCATACGACCACGCAAACCCTTTTTAAAGCGCGAAATTTTTACGGGACTGTCGGTGTCTATGAGGATCTCTTTTTAGGTGAATTATCCCCCGAGCAAAATGGGGGCATTGCCCGCTCTCCCCGCGATAACAATCGCCGTTTTAAAAGCGGCGCGATCCTGCATGGCCAGCAGTTTATGTCCCCCGACCGGCGGAACGAGCCGCTCACGTACTACGATCCCCAGTCGGGCGTGGGGCAGGCGCTAACGCATCTGTTGCGGTCAAATCCGCGGCGACCCATCAAATTTGCGGTGATCGGCTTGGGGGTTGGCTCGTTGGCCGCCTATGCGCGGGGAGGGGAAACACTGCCGGATGGAGAGTCGCGCGGGGCGGATGAATGCGTCATGTACGAAATTAATCCCTTGGTGGAACGGATCGCGCGGGAACATTTTTGGTATCTCGGCGATTATGCCCAGCGAACCGGTCGGCCGTTGGAGGTGCGGTTGGGAGACGCGCGGCTCACCATGGAACGAGAGGCCCCCCAGGGTTATGACCTGATTGTGCTCGATGCGTTTAGCGGCGATTCCATACCCGCCCACTTGCTGACGCGCGAGGCGTTTGAGATTTATCGGCGGCATTTGCGAAAGGATGCCAATGGCCGTCCCGCGGGTTGCCTCGCGGTGCATATTACCAATAGCTACCTCAACCTTTATCCGGTGGCAAAGAACGCCGCGCGGGGAGTGTTGGATATGGACTATCGCAGCGTGTACCGCGAATCCCGGCGGCGGGATTATGTGCAGCGGAGCCACTATTTTATCATTAGCAATGACGCGGCGCTCTTGGCGGCGGTGCCAACCGTACCGCGCCGCCGCGCGCAGGTTGATCCGCGCACCGGACAATTGGTTGAGGTGGTCGTGGATTACGATTGGCCGGAAATCCCCATCTGGACCGACCATTACAGCAACTTGTTTAAAATTTTGCTCGCGGACTGAGAACCCACCAACGGCAGGCGGGGCGGTTTGGGCCAGTTACCGGCTACCCCCCCTCTGTGGGCCTGTATTAAACCGATTTGACGCTTGGTTTTTCTGGTTTGACAACCTAAATTGGAACTATGTCAAGGTTTCATTATTTACGCGTGGGGAATCTGGGCCATGTGGGCCGGTTTACCGCGGTGGACGCGGTGAGTTATCCACGCGGCAGCCGGGTCATTGCGCGCACGCGGCGGGGTTTAGAGGTGGCCGAGGTGCTGGCCCCCGCCCCGGACCTCTTTACAGCACATAGTGGCGAAAGTGCCACGGGGCATGGAAGTGATGGGTCGATCCTGCGCGGCGTAACCGTCGAAGATGAGTTGTTGATCGCGCGGCTGGAACGGCGGAAGCTGACCGCCATCGCCGAATGCGAAAATCTGCTGCGGCAAGAACAACTCGATGCGACACTGATGGATGTCGAGGTGCTCTTTGACGGGAGCGCGATTTACTTTCACTTTTTGGGGGATGTCCCGGCATCCGTGGCGGACCTGACGGAAAAGCTGGCGGTGCAATACGATACGGTCGCCCAACTGACCCAATTTGGCGAGACACTGGCCGCGGGCTGCGGGCCGGATTGCGGAACGGAAGCCGCCGCTGGCCATGGCGGATGCGCAAGCTGCGCCACGGGTTGTGCCATTGCCAGTGCCTGTGATACGCGGCGGGCTAAGTAATTCTCTCGGCAATGATGGCCACAACGCGGTTATTCTGGCTAGTCAGCAACAGAACCACTGGTTGCAGATCCCCCGCGGCGCTCCCCGCCGCCAGCTGTTGACGCACATCCTCGGGGCGGAGTGGAACTCCCCGTTTTTTGATTTCCGCCACATATCGACGATTTTCCTTTAGCCAGGCTCGCACTGGACCGGCTCTCCAGGGTAGGACCGCTAACACGCCAAAGCAACTACAAAGGGGATGACGCCGAGACGTCGCTGCGCTGTAGTAGGCAACTTCCGGCACAACTTGTCCCCAATCCCATTGACGCGCGAACGCTCCGCCCAAGTCCGCGGCCAAGATCGCCGGATCAGGCTCGTATAAATAAGGCCCCCAGGTCTCTGATGGTGCCGCGCTCAACCCCGGTTCACCCACAAATGAATACGCCGCATACCGACACCACGAATCGGCAAAGAAATTCGTTCGCATGCCTTGATTAGGGTGAAAAGCAGATTCCCCATATCCCAGTGCCTGCGTCTCTCGCCTCCCTTCTCCCGCCTCCCACCTCTCTTCTCCCGCCTCTCGCCTCCCATCTCCCGCCTCTCCCCGCTCCGCCACGATCCGCGTTGCCACATGGTGACCGCTGGCGTAGCTCCAGTCGCCCAGCCAGACCAATTGTTGCCGGCATTCCCGCCGTGTGCTGATCCATTCCCGCGTTTGCGGCTCAGCTAACTCGGCTATCCGCGGCGCGGCGGGGGCTCCCTTGATCACGCCGGTGGGTGAGTTCGCCACCAACTGTTGCAAAAAGGCGCCATCCGGACTGTGCCATTGCCACTCGGTGGTGCGGGAGCCTGCCGGTCGACGGTCGGGGTCAATATGCCAGTTCTGTATTTCGCCAAGGCAAATCCGTTCCACCGGCTGATGCAGGATGGCAAGCCGTGACAAATTCAAAGTTGGTTCCTCCCGGCGCAGCAGTTCTACCCAGCGGACGGCGTTTTCACGGGCAATCAGGGCCGTCAGTTCATCCGCTTCGTACCCCGTCACCGAAAAATACCGGGCGAATCCCCAGGCATCCCCCCCCAGTCCACAGCAAAGATCATGCAAGGGTAAACTCGCCCCGCGCAATGGTTGCCATTCCGGCCCCATAGCGTTGTGCAAAGTTTCCGCCCCGCCGGCAAAAAAGGCAGCCGCGCGATACCCCTTATAGGCGGCAATGGCCGCGTCGCTGGCTTGCTCCAAGGCCCGGCGGGTCCAAAAAAGCTGGTCCCCCCAGGGAAATTTGCGCAAGGCGGTTTGCCGCAGCGTCATTTGCTCTAGAACTAAATTTGCCTGGGGAGGAGCCAGGTCTTTTCGCAGTTGGGAAAGCAGCCGGAGCGGTTCAACACCCGCCTGCGCCAAATTTTCCGCCCGCAGCAGGGCGGCCTCTCCCGCCGGTCCAAAAAGCCACCGCCATGTTGCCAAATCGCCACATTCCGCTGGAAATTGCATCGCCATGACAAAAACGCCCGATTTCCCGCCGAGGGTGTGGCAAATTGTTTGACACGCCTCTAGCCGTCAAATTATGATAAAGGAATCTCTGCGAGGCGGGAAAGGTGGCGGCGGGCACAAAATTTGCGGACATGTTTCCGCTCATTGCCCCTGTCATGCTTTACCCCCGCGGCGGACTTATCCTGTTTGTATCTACTGATTCTCTGGCACACCCCGGAACAAAACCTGTTGTGGACTCACAGCGGTTGGGTGGGCGAGCGGGTTACATAAAGCATCCCCAGCAATAAAAGAGGTACCGGTCATGGCTGCCCGTGAAAATCAAGGTTTGCAAATTGCGCTCATCATCTTTGTCATGCTGACAATTGTGCTAGCCGTCACCACGTACCTGGGCTTTGACAATTGGAAGCAAACCAAGGTCAGTCTGGAAGAGACCAACAAAAAAGCCGAGTTGGCTGAATCCCTGGCCGCTAAAAAGACCAGCGAGCGCAATGAACTAGTGGAATATCTGGGCCACAAAGCCGAGGACAAGCACGAAGACATCATGGCCAAGGTGGGTGAAGCGCTCAAGGCTTACAGCGCTTTTTCGGAAAAGAAGGTGCAGCAAACCATCACGGATTACAGCAAGCTGGCCGCGGAATTAAACAAGGCCCTCAAGGCCAAGGATGAAACCATCAACAGCCTCAACGATGACAATCTAAAGAAAGACGCCACCTATAAGGAAGAAGTGGGCAAGCTGGACGCCGCCAAAAAAGAAGTGGAAGCCAACTTTGCCACGTTGCAAAAGAAGTATACCGACAACGAGACCGAATATAAAACCAACCGTACCGAATGGGACAAATATAAAACCGACACCAACACGCAGATCAATGAACTGCAGGCGCAACTTGTGGCGGCTAATGACAAGGTTACTAATTTACAAAAGCAGCTTGTCGCTAAAGACAAATTTTACCAGGACATTGTGAAACAGCAGCGCAAAGAAATAGAAAAAATTGCCGATCCCCGTCCGACATTGACCGATGGCAAGATCGTGTATGTGGACGAGCGCTCGCACGAGGCGTACGTCAATATCGGCTTTGATGATAACTTGCAGCGCCGTGTCAGCTTTAGCGTCTATTCCAATGAGACCAACGACACCGCCTCCGCCCAAAAGAAAGGGGCGATCGAGGTGATCGAGGTCATCGGCCCCAAATTTGCCAAGGCCCGCATCCTGGAAAATAGCGTCTCTGACCCGATCATGCCGGGGGACTTTATCGATTCGCAGTTGTGGTATCCCGGCAAACAGCAAAAATTCGCGATCGCCGGACTGATCGACTTTGACAAGGATGGCGTCAGCGACCGGGCCCAACTGCGGGATATTATTTCCGCCAACGGCGGCGTGGTGGTGGCCGACGTCAACGAAAAGGGAGACTTCATCGGTCAGATCACCAGTGACACGGCAAGCCTGATTCTGGGGACGCAACCCGATGATCGTTCCGATCCCAAGTTGGTAAAAGCCTGGGGCGATATCAAAAAAGATGCCCAGAAGTTTGGTATTGGTGAAGTCAACCTGGATAAATTCCTGGATAGCGTGGGCTATACCCCGCAATCGCAAAGCGTGGCCACCCAGCCGCAATCGGGGGCGACACTGATTCCCGGCCGTCCCCGGTTAAAGGATGGTTCGCCGGACATCGTCAATCCGAACTTTCGCCCCCGCGTCCCCCCCGCCGCGGGCAAGAACGGAGCGTTTTAGTCAATTAAGAATGAAAAATTAAGAATTTAATTCTTAATTTCTAATTTTTAATTCTTAATTAATTTCACCCCAGCTTCCGTCCGCGGAAAGTATTCTTCTAGCACGCCCAGGAATTCCTCCGCCGTTTCCACGCGGGAGATCCGTCCGCGAAATTCCCTCGCCCCGGCCCGCCCCTGAGCGTAGCACGTGGCGAATTTGCGCATCAGCATGGTTCCCCGCTCGTCGCCAAAGCGTTCCCGCACCAATTCATAGTGCCAGCGAATGAGGGCCCGTTCTTCTTCGGGCGTGGGGTCGGGTGGGATTGGTTCTCCCCGCAGGGCCGCCGCCGCCTGGGCGTACAGCCAGGGCTTGGCCAGGGCCGCGCGGGCGATCATCACGCCGTCCACGCCATAAGCGTCAAAGGCCCGCACCACGGCCTGGGGCGTGGCCAAGTCGCCATTGCCAATCAGCGGCATCCGCCGCAGGTGGGTCTTGATCTCAGCAATGCGGTCCCAATCGGCGGAACCGGTAAAAAAGTCCGCTGCCACCCGCCCATGCACCGTCAGGGCGGCGGCGCCGGCCTGTTCGACAATTTGGGCCACTTCGCAGCCGACCAGCTTATCGCGCGTGCAGCCCAGACGGATTTTGGCGGTGACGGGGGTCGGAGCGCAGGCGGCTACGACCCGTTCAACGATCCGGCCAATCCGGTCCGGTTCTCGCAGCAGATACGATCCGCTGTGCGCCTTGGCGGTCACTTGCTTGACCGGGCAACCAAAATTGATATCCACCACGCTGACCAAAAACTCGCGGGCCAGCTTTTGACCGACGGCGGCCAGGGTTTCGGGGTCGTTATCCCAAATTTGCACGGCCAGGGGGCGGGGTTCATCGCGAATCCCCCACAAGCGGTCGGGATATTCGTTTTCATGGGCTTCCAACCAGAGAAAACCCTGCGCGGCGATCATCTCGGTCGCTTGCAGGCCGACGCCGCCAAACTGCCGCACGATCTGGCGAAAGGCATAATTAGTAAAGCCCGCCATCGGAGCCTGAAGGATCGGCGGATCAACGATCAACGGGCCGATGTGCAGGGGAAGGGGCATGGGGAAATGCAGAATGATGAATGATGAAGTATGAATGCAGAATAGTGAATACAGAATGTTAATGTTCAATGCACTCGATGGAATGCTATCCTTAGTCGTAATCTCAAATCTCAAATCTGTAATTTGAAATCTGTAATTTGTAATTACCTATTTCTGTTTGAGGACGCTTTTCAGGTTGGCGCCGTTGCCGCTCCCCTCCACAAACGTCGTCCGCTGCACGGGATTTTCCGCCGGGGCGCTCTCCCCGCCGCTCCAGTCATCCGCCAAGGTCGGTTGGCGGGCGCTATAATTGACCCGGTCCAGACCCGCCGCCGCGTTTGACGCCGCCCGTAGTTGGGCTCGATTGGGCGTGCGCACCAGCCGCTGGGCCAGGTCCTCGGGCGTGATGCGGGTATCGATGACATTCATCGTGTAATCGGTAATGTCCCCGTTATAATCCCGCACCGCTGCCAAAAACGCCCGCCGCTGTTTTACCAATTGCTCATAGGCCAGCACCACAAACTGCGCATCGCCTTTGCGATCCTGGTATTCCTTTAAAATTTGGTCAAACGCGTTCCAGTTCATTTTTATGGCAAACGCGCGAAAATTAATCGTGTCCCGCTTCAGATCGATCGTGCTGGCAATCGATTGCAGCCGCGCTGGCGGCCGCCGATCAGAAAAAATCTCGTCAATCCGCGTGCGATAGGTCCCCACCAAGGGGACATCCACCGCTAACGGAAGTTCGCCCGGCCCGTTGCCCATGCCCATGAGCACCGCCAATTCATGCTGGGCCGAGATCGCGCTCGCCTTGGTCTCTAGCCGCCGGGCCAGGGCCGCGTTGATCGCCGCGGCCATGTACTGCTGCTGGGTCGGGTCCATCCCCGTCAAACCGGCGTTTTTTTGGGCCAAATCCGCGGCATGCCGTAATTGATAAAATTCTTCCGTCGCCCAGTGGTATTCGGCCATGGCGGCGGCCAAGGTCCAGTACCCCTTGAGCAGCTTGATCCGCCGCTCGCGATCGCCAGCCACGCGCAAGAGATCCTCAATGGCAACCAATTTGCCACTGAGGGCTTGGTCCTCGGGAAATGTCGCTTGCTGAAAGGCCAATTGCGCCCCGCGTAACAGCGTGTCGGAATCGCGCGAGGCGGCCTTGATTGACTCGGTATTGTTGGCGTCCGCGGCCAGTTGCGGATTGTCCGAAACTACGCCGTTTGACTGGGAAAACGTCGCTGTGGCCGGATTATCCCGGACCAGGCCGTTATTTGCATCCCGCAAATTATTAAGGGGCCCGGTAGTCCCCGCGCCCCGATTGACAGGGCCGGCGGCATCCAGACTTATTCCATTAGGATTCACATTCCGATTAAGCGGCCCGGGGGGAGTGGCTGCGGGATTATTATTAAGCGGATTTTGATTGTTGGCGTTGGCCCCCAAAACACCAGGATTGTTCGGTGGACCCGCGGGCGTGTTCAGGCCGCTATAATTTGTCCCAATTTGATACGCCGTCCATTCCATCGCCGTCCCGGGAAAGCGCAATTCTACCCGATCTGGCGGCAGCGGCCGCAGTACGGTAAAGCGTTCTTGCTCGGGTGTGACATCCGCAGCCAAGGTGGGCTGGGAGGGGGCAGGCTCGCGAGACTTGTTATTGTCTAAATTAGCGTTGTTTTTATTGGCCACCACTTCATTTTTTGTGGAATTGTCCGGCGAATCACTGTCGGTTGATTCATTGTCCGGCGAATCACTGTCTGTTGATTCTTTTTCCGCCGTGGTCGCTGGTGGGGCCGTTGGAGATGTCGCGGCGCTTTTAGCTAATTCCGGGGACTGGGCCAAGGGTGAGGCGGTAATCTTGATTGCGTCATTTCGCGGGGCCACTCCTTCATGGGTGGGCGCTGGTTCGGCTGGCTGCTCGACGGTGGCGGCTTTGACCAGGTCTTTTTCCGGGGAATTGGCCGTCCCCGGAGAAACCGGCGACTTATTTGATTTATCGACTGCACTGGCGGCGACGGTCAGGTTCTCTGGCGCGGCTGGCTTTTGTCGAAACGCGGCAAATTCCGCTTCCAATTGCGCCTTGGTCTTTTTCTGGGTTCGCGGTTCCACCTGCGGCAAGTCATCATGACTAGGTTGGACCGCTTCCACATCCGAGGGGAGTTCGGGGTTCAAATTTGCCTGGGTGCCCGTGTTTGTCGTGGAGGGATTGCGGCGATAATACTCCATCACCCCCCCCGCCAAAACCGCCGCGCTAACCAACCCACCCGCCAAATAATATCGAAGCATGGCCCACATCCCGGAAATTTGCAAAAGATTTGCCGCAACGCCTTATCTTTTGTTTTAATTGAGCTAAGCGGAATTTAACAGTCATTTTCATTTTATCACTGGGGAAAATCCCGCGAGCTGGGGGGATTTTCCTGTTGATTTGGAGTAAGCTGGCAATTTTCCCCGGTTGTATTCCCAGCGGGATATTCGCCCGCCAAGGCCAAGAATTGCCCGCGAATGACGACCGGGGATGATTCCATCATCACGAATTTTTCAATTTGGCAAAACAGGGCAAGTTGTATGGCTGGCGTTCCCAATGACAAACCCCCTTCCGCCGCGACCAGCCCCCCTGCCCCCAGCTTGGTGGAACTGTTGACGCTTTCTTCCGTCGGGCAGGCCTTTTTAACGGGATGCGTTGGCCTGGGCCTAATAGTAATGGCAGTCTGGGCTGTTTGGCGGCAAACCCAACCGGCGGGAGTGGTCGACCTGGACCAGCGGCCCAGCCGTCCCTTGCGGTTGCTGGTGGATGTGAATCAGGCGGACTGGGCAGAGTTAACACTATTGCCCGAGATTGGCCCCAAGACCGCGCGGGCGATTGTCACCGAACGAACCGAGCGGGGGCGATTTCGCGGACCAGCAGACTTTGACCGTCGAATCAAGGGAATTGGCCCCAAGACGATGACCAAACTACTGCCGTATGTCACCGGATGGGAGGAAACGGAAAAAAACTAGCCCGCAGTGTCAACCATTTTATCCAAACACCAAAAACCATCATCCAAAAACCAAACTCCACTCCTCCAAACTCCACTCCTCCCCTCCCCCCATGTCCCCCAACACGCCCGTCATTATTGACGCTGTCCGTACGCCCCTCGGCCGGGCGCATCCCGACAAAGGCTGCTACCGCCAGGTCAGCTCCCTCGAGTTGGGAACACGCGTTGTCCAGGGACTGCTCGTGCGCACGGGCATCCCCCCCGAAACGATCGAAGACCTCCTTTGCGGCTGTGCCCAACAAAGTGGCGAGCAAGGGGGCAACCTGGGCCGGGTACTCGCCCTGGCCGCGGGACTCCCTTTTTCTGTCGCCGGGGCGACCGTCAATCGCTGGTGCGGCTCCAGTCTAGAGGCCCTGGCTCAGGCGGCTTGGGCGATTCGTGCCGGCGACAAACAGGCCCAAATTGTCGCTGGCGTGGAACATATGCACCATTGCCCCGTGGAAGGAAATTGGGACATCCCCCCCGAATTACTCCAGGTCACCAGCCGCGCCGCCCTGCACATGGGCCTGACGGCGGAGTTCTTGGCCGCTAGCCGAAACATTTCCCGCAACGCCCAGGATGAGTACGCGCTACAATCGCACCTACGGGGTGCGGCCGCGTATCAGGCGGGGCACTTTGCCGCGGAATTGGTCGCTGTGCCTGGACATGACGCCGCCGGTAACGCCCTGCAAATCGACCGTGACCAGGGGGTGCGCGCTCAAACCAGTCTGGACCAATTGGCGGCGTTGCCACCCGCGTTTCAACCCACGGGGGGAACGGTGACCGCGGGAAACAGCTCTCCCCGCAGTGACGGCGCGGCCGCGCTCCTGGTCATGTCGCTAGCGCAAGCGAGGGAACTAGGCCTGCGTCCGCTGGCGGCAATTATGGCGGCTAGTGTTGTCGGCGTTCCCCCCGCGCTCATGGGGACAGGTCCCGTTCCGGCGGTGGAAAAACTGCTCCAGAGGACGGGATTAGCGCTAGCCGACTTTGACCACATCGAACTCAACGAGGCGTTTGCCGCGCAGGCGTTGGCCTGTATCGCGGATTTGCGGTTGCCGGTGGAAAAAACCAATCCGCTGGGAGGGGCGATTGCGCTGGGCCACCCATTGGGGGCCTCTGGAGCGCGAATAGTCACCAGCTTGGTTCACGCCCTGCATCGGACCGACGGCCGCTATGGCCTGGCGACCATGTGCATCGGTCTAGGCCAAGGGATTGCCCTGGCCGTGGAGCGAATGGATTAGCTGGCGAGTGAAACGTCCCCGCTATGACGACCTTTGGCGACAATATACACCGCGTCACGCGACGGCAATTTATGGGAAGCTAAGCGCTATTCCCGATGCGCGTCCCCTTGCTTGTTGTCTAATATCGTAAAATGAGATCAAACGTAAAGCGGTTGTGCAGCAAATCCTCTTCGTCGGTTACAGGCAATTCATAGGCCACACCCAGTTCGTTATAAGAACCAAACCGTTTTTTGAGGCCGAACGCCATCGTTACGATATCCAACCCCGCGACATTGGCCGATCCCAGGTTATACAGGTCCAGGCCATTGATCCCCGGCACCCCTCCCGCGGCCGTATCGCTCATGTAGTGATACCAGTTTAACTCGCCAAAGGCGTACCACGTCGGCGCAAACTGATAATCGATGTGGTGCGACCAATAGAAAACCTGGTTTTCCGATTGGCGATCGCCTGGCAAGCGTAAACCTGTCGCCGTGAGATAGTGCCAGTTACCCCAAAATTCTTGACCGGCGGTCAAAAACAGGTTGTACTCCCCATCGCCATTCCCCTGCAGCGCGCGGGTTGAACCGACGGGCAATTCCAAAGAGACCCCGCCGCTGACGATGGTTTGGGTCGTGGGATCTCCATAAATCAGATACTTTAAGCCCAACCCGACATCCGCCCAACCATCGTCGGCAAACCCCACGTCATCGCCATAAAAGATAAAACCATCCTTGTTGGCAATCAACGACAGCCGTTCGGTCAGTTTGGCGCGCAATTGCAAGGCGATCAGATCGACATCCCCTCCGCCCAGCAATTCCGGCAGCGTATGATGTATATAAATCAGCCTGGCTTCGGTGAGCATGCGGGGGTCTTCAAAGAAGACCGGGTTGGTCATCGGACTAATAAAGTCCTGATAACAAACGTCGCTCGGTTGAATAAGATCACAGATCGACCAAGGCTGGGCGCATTCCGGGCACGCCTGGCAAGCCTCGCACACGTCGTATCCGCCGGGAACTTGGGCCGAAAGCGTGACTGCTCCCAGCGTCAACCCGCCCCCCAGGATCACTGCGGACAAAAGTTTATTTAGTAGACGTCGGGACATACGGCAAACTCCTCCGTGAAATGATTTTGCGCGCCTAATAGGCCGCCGCCATGATTTTCCGCCCCCGGGATCATCGCGGCTGCACCCGCCGCGCGGCGGCTATGGATGTATTTCGTCTCTGCTGGCTGCAATTTAAATAAAGAAAATATTGACCCGCAGAGTTTAACAGTCCGGCACATAACCCCATGCCAGATGCCATGTTACGAGCCTAAAGTGTGCCATAAAGCACAGTTGCGAGGGAGATGACTGGGTGTGTCCGTCTGGGTGGCGGGAGTACGAGCACTGTGCGGAGAGAAGAGAGGCGAGAGACGGGAGGATGACGGGGGAATATGACACGCCAAACCTGGAGGAGGCAACTCCGTTGCCGAAATGGGTTCGATTTATCTTAATTCTGACATCTGCATTCATCCTTCTGCATTTACAAGCACCAGTCCCCGCGCGCACAATTCCACTCCCGCGCCAACAGTGTCAGCTCTTCCCTGCTGGCTGGGCGTTGGTTTTCCTCCGCGCGGCCCACCGGCACGGGCGGGCCTAACTCCACCACCTGCGGCGCGGCGTAGGGGTTTTCGGGGGGCATGGGGAATCCGAATGGGAAAGGCGAAATTGAGAATTAGGAATCAGGGACAACCAACATACAAAGCCGCCGATGGCATCGGCGGACGCCGTCGGGGAGTTGGCGGCATAACGGTAAAAAATTCCGCAATCAATTTGTCACTCAACGATTCAACGCTTACTGCAAATTTTGCAAAAATGTCAGATTCACCGGCGGCGGTTGAACTTGCAGCATTTTCTGTATCCGGTCTTGCAGCATGTAAACGCATGATATTCTTAGAAAGAAATGGAGCGGGATCAAAATGAAGAGCATCACTAAACCGGCGTCAAAAATCCTTTCAATATATGCCTCAAAAAGATGATCTACATTTATAAATATAGGAAATGCTAAGAGCATGGCCAGCAACGTGGCGGATAGGCCATACCTGGCCAACTGGATGCAAAGTTTGGCATTTTGGCACCGCAGGTGATCCGCAACCCGCGACCAATAGACCAGTTCGCAACCGTTGGCAATCAAATAGCTGGCAATCAGCACGATGAACCAGAGAAGGAAATTCTGGCCGTGACTGTTTATTCGGGGTAATACGACTATCCCAGCGGCAAACCAAACAACCGGGCGCAGCAGAGTGGCAATGCCCAGCAGGCCCGCGCTGGAAAAATGCCGCGATCCCGCCCGGCACTGCCACCAGCCAGAAATCTGTAGAATCACCGGAGCAAACACCAATATCCCAATGCTAATGCCCCCCAGCCACTTAGCCCAAGCAGAAAAAATTACCGTGATAGGTAAGATCAACACTGGAATCAGTAAAACACTAGACATTCCCCACAGGCATAATTCGCACCCACGGGCCAGCTTCGCTAGTAACGGCCGCTCCTCCGGCGTCAAATCCCCCAGCGTCGCTACCCGCATGGGCGACTTCGTTTCCACAACCTGCGGCGCGGCGTAGGGATTTTCGGGGGGCATGGAAAAACCGATAAGTTGAAATTTTGTTGAAACTACCAACGCATGATGTTTCCAATCTACTGGTTGACGTTGCAGGTTGAGTGATCGGTTGGTGGCAATCCGTTAAGAATTTTCCACACTCCCGATTTGAGCCATAAACCTGCGACCAGCAGAAACAAAAAGGCAATGATATTACCAAATAGAAAAATTCCAAAGAGCGTTCTGAAGACATTGGTAATTGCAACCATAGGCGCATACAAGTTGCAAATTTCACAGCCCACAAATATCAGGCTTATCCCCAGCGAAATCCAGAACCAAATGGTCAAGTAAAACAGAACCAGTCCCGATTCTCTTTGTCGCAAGGTCCGCGCTACTTGGTAATAAAAGCGAGTTTCCAGCAGATAGCTATAGACAAACACGACATAAGCCAAGAGTGCAAAAAGGTTAAAAGTGATGATTCCATTTCGCCTTAAATAATTATCCAGTATTATAACGCCCAGGCATGGAATAAATGAAAATGTTATGCACGCAAACATGATGCCATAGACGTTTCTCAAATACGAAAATAACCGACCAAAGGGAACGTACATGAGCAATCCCACTCCACGCGGCAATTGTGTTGCAATTAAATGCACTAGTGGGGCATAATCTTCTGCTCTGCGTGGACGTAAGATCAGAGAGATTGCATATTCAAATATGCCCCAGATCAAAAGACAAGGGATGCTTAGAAAACAGAAAAATAATCCCCACGACAACAGTTTGAGCGATTCTGCGACTTCCGGTGTCATTACTAACTCTTTTGGCGCCTCGTCACTCAGCGAGACTGGCGATAGTTCCTCCAATGAAACTACCCGCGGCGATTCGTAAGGGTTATCGGGGGGCATTGTGTCAGTTCCAGCTATGAATAATGCGCCGGGTCAAATCAATTCGGTTGGGCATCCACTTTTGCCCGGACGCCTTGACCCCGGAAATAGCCCAAGCGACTCTGTAACAAACATAACGTGACAAGCATGGCCAGCGAGCGTCCCGACCAGGCCAGCAACAAAGACAACTCTTGCTGGCGGTAGCTATCACCACGAAAGGAAAGTCCGCATCCTCCCATCACCAAAGGATGTTGATAAAGCTCAACAAACATAGTCCAGAGCGGGTAAATACTAGCGATCAGGGCCAACAGCGAACTGAATTCCGCTGTGGCATAACGCAACGATAAGCAAATTCGCCAAAAAAACCAACTCTCGACGAACAAGGAAATCAGCAATAACAGAATTGGTATATGATAATAGGTTTTATAGAGCGTGATCACTTGATCCTGCATCTCCGTCAGTCCGGTAGACATTACCACCAACCATATAACAATCAGAAACTGCGCGAACCACAGCAACCAAGCATAACCATGCAAGCTGGCCCAACGCAGGCAAAATGCCAAGCCAACTAGCCGGGAAAGCTGGAAGGTGTATAAGCTAGTTGCCCGCAAGTCGCCCCAGAATTCCCCTGAGAAAGGAAATCGCCGCGACTGCCAGAATTGGTTGAGCAAAATAATCGTTAGTAACAGCAGGCAACAATAAACCCCGCCCAACAGCCACATACCCCCTTGGGCGTGCCGCAAAATGGCTTTTTTCTGGTGAGAAAGCGTGGAATTGGCGGCTGCCGGTTCCTGGGCCTGGGTCGGCGAAATCACGGGAGGCGGGGTTGGGGTGGTGTATTCGCTCATGGCTGGGACTGGTTATCGCGAGCTTGAATCATAAGCCGATACAGTTGACGATGAAGCTGCTGACCCAGGAGAGTCAGGCAAATGATGAAAATCCAGTACAAAAAGCCCAAAAACAAAACAATCAGCATGTAGAAAATGGCGTCCTCAAGTCTATGTGATCTGTTTTTCAGGATGGGAGCGAACAATAAGCATCCAGTCAGCAAAAGTCCAAATACGAACAGGAGTGCGGAAAATTCTCGCAGTCCCGACTCTCGAGCGTGCTTGCCCGTGATTTTGAACAATTGCCCATAAACCCGCGATTCCATAAAATAAGAAACAATGAGGCAAATGAACCCTCCCATGAAGAGCAAATAACACCATTCGATTGCAATCCGGTTAAGAAGCGTCATCAATAAACTTATCGTAAAGCTGATTATCCCATAAATAGCCAAGAGCAAGCTGTGAGCAGTCCCCTGAATGCCAAAGCCGACACCAATAAGCACCATTTTTTTAACTCCGACGATTCTATGAATTTGGATGCCTAGAAAAATGACCAGGAGCATACTGCTGCGTACTTCCCATTTAAATGCCAAATACGAGAGCCCAGCCCATAACAATGCCGGGTACAGGACAATGCAAATCAAGCTAAACTGGCAAAATCTCATGCCTACTATCAAACCGGGCAATGCGTTAAGCTGCCGTGCGGCCAATTGCGACGTCTCCGGCTGTTTGCCCACGCGCGATTCGGCACACGTTACTGTTTGCGGCGCGGCGTAGGGGTTTTCGGGGAGCATGGTAGCCTCTGCTTCCTAGGTTCGTTCGGGGCGACCGGCCCAAATTATCTATACTGACTTATACGTCAGTCGGCGTTAAATTTTGATGCAGGGTAAAGATTCATCGTCCGCCCTCTCCGCTTGCGGCAGCACTTGGTCGGTTTGCGTTTCGAGTTGCTCGTGCCGCAAAAAATCCATGCTCTTTGCGGAAGGTCGCGGGGGGAGTAACAATGTTTTAATCCGCGCCTGGAGTGTGAGCATCACCATGAGGAAGAGGCCATAACAAAGGAATGCCGCTAACATCAACAGATAACTTAAGAGTATCTCCCGGTTGTGAACTAGCTGCGATATTATTGGCAAAAACCCTTCGTTGCTAATCAACCGCAACAAGACCACCAACCCCATCACCGCCAACGTATATTGCAGACTGTGGGCGTTACCCCCGGCCGACCGAGAGCCTACACTCACGGCTATCCGCGACCATACTCCCATCTCCAGGACAATCCCGACGATTGCCACAAACAGAATTCCATAGACTATTCTGATCAACTCAACCGATGTCCAAAGTGACAGATTAAGACAGCCGAGGAATGACAAGCCCAAGAGTGTCACGCTTTTGAACAGTAATGCCGCACCGAGCAGTTGCTGGCATTGACGGCTTGACACTCCACGACAGCAAGCGATGAGCCCCATGACCAGCATTATTTGCAACAAGACCACCACCACCAACAGTCCCGTCACGCCCAAGAGTGGAAGGGTTTTCATGATCATTCGCGTGCATAAGACTGCCAGGGGAAATAAGAGAAAAATGGTTGTGCTGGCCATGTACAATTGCAATCCCTCACTCAGACTTTGGAGAGTGTGCCGTTGGTCATGAGTCATTGACAGCTGCATGTCCGGCTGTTGCTGCTGGACTGTCTGCGGCGCGGCGTAGGGGTTTTCGGGGAGCATGGGCAGGAGAATTCTGAAATATGAATGCTGAATGCAGAATAGGGGGTGGGGAGTAAAGCGTCGGTACTTCAACTGTTGTTTAGCCAAGCCGAATATATTATTGCAAACTGGGGCCAGGATTTGCTGGCATGCGCGCGGTAATTTCAACAAGCCGGGACCGTAAGCGAATTCCCGCAATGACCATTAATAATACCACAATCCAACCACCGATCAGCAACGCAAAAATGCAACCAAATAGGGCATCACCCCGGCGTTCTATCGGGTGCCGCATGACTTCGCTATAAAAAGAAAAGTAGCCTGCTACCGGCAGGCAAAGGGCGACCAGCACGCAAACACAAAGGATGACATAATAAAAACGAATCTCCGAATTCAGCTTGAGTTTGATTGCCATTCCGCGATAAAAGCGCAGTTCCAGAAAATACGAATACACAAGGCATATTACGGCACACGCCAAATAGAGTCCAGCCATGCTATCACGTGTACCAATCATGCTTACCATTTGCAGCCAGGGGACCGAAAAACAAACAATCGCAAATAAGACAAGATAAACTTGTCTTGCGCACGAAAGCTGCTGGCTATATGAAAAGTAGTATGAAAGCCCCACACAGCGTGGGACTTGTACGCCAGCCATCAGGACAATATGTAAGCCACTGATGGAATCACCCCTGCGGAAAAAGAGCACAATTATTAAGACCAGCAAAAATGGCCACAGCAACATACCAATCATGCTTCCCAGGCAAAGCTTCATTCCCGCAATAACCGGATAAAGCGAAGCTACTTGTGTCGGCGTTAGATCGAGTTGATTCAATGTCGCATCCCCGCTGATAGTACCCCGCTGCGGTTTATCCACAACCTGCGGCGATTGATAGGGATTCTCGGGGGGCATTATCTTAACTCTGTTAGTGGCTCGACTTCCGCCGCCAGACGCCGCGCGAGCTCATTGCGGATCGCGACGAGCAAGACAATTGAGCCGATACCGCAGAAGAAAGTTAGGATCGTCAGTGCTAGTAAAATTGCTAAACCCGCATAGACAACGAATATCGCGGCATTTTCCGCCGTGAACATGGCTCCAATAAAGAACAAAGCATAAAAAAATCCGCAAACACAGGCAAAATAAGAAAGCCGTTGCGTTGTGCGGGGCGTCAGCCGTATTGCCTCCCGCAACCAAAAGCAGAACTCGACCACGATAGACAATGCAAGGCACCCGCAACCCAGGATTGCCCATACAATCGAACGATAATATAAGCTCGCATAATCGTTGAACTCGACACCCTCAATTACAATTGCCCGGAAAACAGCGAGAAATACCATTAGTAGAAGCCCCAAACTGGCAAGCCGAGTAACGATCACCAGCCAGTTGAGGGAGTTGCGCCAAAGGCCATCATGCGCGGCATTCCATTCCCGTAGACCTTTGCAAATGAGCACACAATTGACCGCCCAACCAACCGGAAAAAGCGGATATAGCACCAGTGAACACCCCAGGATCATTAACGCAGCTAAGCAGACAGTGCTGCTTTGTCGCAGGCGGAAATCCAACAAGTCCCCGTCGGCGCTCAGGGGTGGCCGTTCCGCGGATAGCTGGAGCATCCGCGGCGATTCATAGGGGTTTATGGGGGGCATGGCAAATCAATTCTGCGAAATTATGATTTTGGTTACCCACCCGGAAATACTGGTTTTTCAACTGGCAAGTCTATCAAGCCGAATTCTATCCGGTAATCATGAATCGGGCCGTTGGCCCTGCTCAAAATGATCATTTGGTTACTTAGGGCGACGCTGCGCTTGCCACAATTCCATGAAGCACGGCTGGGATGGATTGGGCCTTTGGCCCACAGGAAATTGTTTGGTTGTAGGCCAGCAGGTAAAGGCCGGACCGTTTGCCTACAAGGATACAGATGAAGCCGAACCGTAAGCTTTGCAAAGTCCATCCCACACGCTCCGCTGGTGTTGTCAAACTCTCGCGGGATTGATGTCATTTCAGCTTACCAAATTCCATCTCGAATTCCAAAAATCGACACATAAAAACTGCTTACCGCCACGTCCGTTAAATAAAAAACCCAGGAGCAAGAATGCTCCTGGGTGATAAATCTCATCAAGTGGCTATATGGCAATGGCTGAAGTTTTTAATAGAGTGTTTCGCTTTCCCAGGGTAGTTCGCTGCGCTCCAACCCTGGGCTATGTACTACAACCGCGTTGCGGTAGGAAGACAAGAGCGAAATTTACATTTACGTCTCGTCTCTACCCATGCCCTCGGTTGCCAGATGCGGTATTCAGCACTCTTGACTCTCAATTTATCACTTCGCCCCGACCAGTTGGCCCTGCTGCTTCTTGCGGTCGGCGATGATCTCGGTCTGGACCGAGCCCGGCACTCGGGCGTATTTGGCGAATTCCATCGTGAATGTCCCCTGCCCCTGGGTCAGGCTGCGCAGGTCGGTCGAATAGCCGAACGTTTCGGCCAGCGGCACCTCGGCCTCAATCACCGAGGTATTCCCCTGGATTTCGCTGGCCACCACCATGCCGCGGCGGCTGGTCAGGTTCCCCGTGACCGGCCCCTGAAAGTTGCTGGGGCATTCGATTTCCATCTTCATGATCGGTTCCAGCAACACCGGCTTGGTCTTCATAAATGTCTCGCGGAAGCAATCCCGCGCGCAAATCTGAAACGCCATGTCGGAGCTATCCACATCGTGGTACGAACCGTCGCTCAAGGTTGTTTTGATCCCCACGATGGGAAAACCCGCCACCGGACCCTTGCCCAATGACGCGCGGAATCCTTTTTCCACCGAGGGAATGTATTCCTTGGGAATGCGCCCCTGGCTCACTTCATTGACAAATTCAAAATTTTCCTCGGTGCTGTCATCGGGCAAAATCTCAAATTTGCCCTTGATATGGGCGTACTGACCGGACCCGCCGGTTTGCTTTTTGTGCTTGTAGTCGTAATCGGCGGTCTGCGTGGGGGCCTCGCGGTAGCTCACCTTGGGCGCGCCAACGTCGACTTCCACCTTGTATTCGCGCTTAATGCGTTCCACGTAAATTTCCAGGTGCAGTTCGCCCATGCCCGCGATGACGGTCTCGCCGGTTTCTTCGTCGGTGAACATGCGGAAGGTGGGATCTTCGCGCGAGAAGCGTTGCAGGGCCTTGCTCAGCCGGTCGCCGCTGTCGCGGGTGGTCGGGCTGATCGCCATTTTAATAACCGGCTCCGGCACGAACATATTTTCCAGGGAGCAGTATTTAGGCTCCTGGGCGTAGGTATCACCGCTGGCCGCGTCGATGCCCATGATCGCGATGATGTCCCCTGCCTCGGCAAAGTCGATTTCCTCGCGCTTGTCGGCGTGCATCCGCACGATTCGGCTAAAGCGCTGCTTTTGGCCGGTGCGCTGGTTGTAATAGGTTTCGCCTTTGCGGGCGGTCCCCTGGTAAATGCGGGTGATCGTCAACTGGCCATAGGGGTCGTCCACGATCTTGAACGCCATGCCCACGTAGGGCTTGGCGGGATCGGCGACGAGGGGGAATTTTTCGGCGGGGTTGTCCCAGACCTTGGCCGAAATAGGTCGTTCCAGGGGGGAGGGCAAATAGCGGACGACGGCGTCCAGTAGTTTTTGGACCCCTTTATTTTTGAACGCGGTTCCCATGTACACAGGCGTAAAATCCTGTGTTTGGACGGCTTGCTTGATGATTTTGTGCAGTAGCTCCTCGGATGGTTCTTCCTCGGAGAGCATGATTTCCATCAGCTCGTCGCTGTACATGGCCAGTGCCTCGAGCATGGTGTGGCGGGCTTTTTTGCATTCTTCGAGGATATCCGCGGGAATGGCCTCTTCGCGGACTTTTTCCCCTTTTTCGCCGTCAAAGTAGTACGCCTTCATGGTCAAG
The DNA here is from genome assembly GCA_033762255.1 of Pirellulales bacterium. NCBI lineage: Bacteria > Pseudomonadati > Planctomycetota > Planctomycetia > Pirellulales > Pirellulales bacterium. The sequence goes on from JANRLT010000025.1 coordinate 49,246, forward strand.
AGGTCCACCACCCCTTGGTGCTTGTCCTCTAGCCCGATGGGGTACTGCATCATGACGGCGTCGGAGCCCAGCTTTTCGCGGACCATATTGGTAACGCGGAAGGGATTTGCCCCCTGGCGGTCCAGCTTGTTAATAAAGGCCAACCGCGGCACATGATAGCGCTTCATCTGCCGATCAACGGTCATCGACTGCGACTGCACCCCGCCAACCGCGCACAGGACCAGCACCGCCCCGTCCAACACGCGCAGGCTCCGTTCGACCTCGACGGTAAAGTCCACGTGACCCGGCGTATCGATCAGGTTGATCTTGTTGTCAGCCCATTCCACCGTGGTGGCGGCACTGGTGATGGTGATCCCTTTTTCCTTTTCCAATTCCATGTAATCCATGGTCGCGCCATCGCCATGCCCCTTCACTTCGCCAATTTTGTGAATGCGCCCGGCATAATATAAGATGCGCTCGCTCAAGGTCGTTTTGCCCGAGTCAATATGCGCGGAAATTCCGATGTTGCGTACCTTCGACAGATCCATAACCAAGCCTCAAAAGGAAAAAAACACACCCAGGCACGACCAGGGAAAATGCCCCGGTAATGCTAAATAGTCAAAATGCCGCCAAAAATCGAATAATCCTCTAAAATAACTTTTTGGGACAATTGCCGAAAGGGCAAATGCCCCTGGCAACCGCCGCTAGCCCCACTTAATTTAGTACGAAAAATTCCGCGCAAGGTTCACGGCCCCTTAGGTTTGCGACAGAATTACGGTAAATACCAAGTAGACTACTGGTGTATGAGATTTTGATAAATCCCCGTCCTGCCCGCTAGTAATTGCTACCCCCTCCAGCGCAAAATTTGCTGTGACCACCCCTTCATCTATGACCCAACAGATATAACCCACAACCAAACACCCCAAATTACCTATATTTACAGCAGGCTTGTATGGCACTTTTTCGCAATCCCTGGGTGGTGTTTCTCTTGCCATTCATCATTTATATGGTGGGGACGTCCAGCGAACCGAGCGCCGTGATGGAGGCCACCGCCGCGCCCCACTGGACGGGCCTAACCGCTGCACACTACCCCTATGTCTATGCGGCAAAAATTGTGCTGACGCTGGCCTGCGTGGCGGCGGTTTGGGGGGGGTACCCGACATTGGGTAAAATATCGCCGTTGGCCTGGGGAGTGGGCGTGGTCGGCGTGGTGCTGTGGATTGCGCTGGCGCACCTGCAACGGGTGAGCGGGCTAAATGGCGTCCTCGCGGCAGTGGGCATGGGGGGGGAGCGCCCAGCATTTAACCCGTGGGAGCATTACGGCGATCAGCCGGCGCTATTGTATTGTTTTTTGGCGGTGCGATTTTTGGGTCTGGCGGCCGTGGTCCCCGTCATCGAAGAGATGTTTTTGCGCGGCTTTGTCATGCGGTATCCCATTCGCGAAGATTGGTGGGATGTCCCCTGGGGAACCTACGCGCCATCGGCCCTAGCGGCGGGCACGATATTGCCGATGCTGCTACATCCGGGCGAGATATTGGCCGCGGCGGCGTGGTTTGGCCTGGTGCACTGGCTGTACTTTCGCACGCGCAACGTGTGGGACGCCGTCGTCGCGCATGGCGTGACGAATTTGCTGTTGGGGATTTACGTTTGCGCGCAGGGGGAATGGTGGCTGTGGTGAGGGTTGTTTACGAATTGCGGGACTGGTTGCGTGACAATTGACCATTAAGCGGTTAGTATAAAGTCATTTGGAAAAAATAAAGTTGTGCGGGGGGAAAGTCATCAAGTGATCGGTTGGCTTCCCGCCTAGCCTTATTTCAGAGTATTAAAGACAATGCCTTCGTTCCCGCATACCGCATACTTTCTGCATATGCGACTACGTCCTGATCGAGCGGTTATTCTTGACGAATGGATTATGAGAACCATAAATGCGCCGGAACATGAAGAAATACAAACAGATGGCCGGATTCGGCGTTGGGCGAGGATCACAGAATATGAAAACCGCGCGCTGAGAGTCATTCTCTTAGAGGATGGAAAAACAGTACACAATGCATTCTTCGACAGGGGCTTTGGAGAACAACTAACATGAAAATCAAATATTTTGAAGATACAGACACCGCGCTTTTGGAAATTGGTAGCGGCACGCCCGTCGAAACCCGGGAAATTTCGGAAGATATCTATTTGGATTTAGATGCATTGGGAAATCTGGTCTCCATCACGCTGGAACATGCCAGTCAAAGAAGCGATTTGTCGGAATTCAGCTTTTTGAGGATCACAAATACGAAGAATGGTTTGCGCTCCACGGCTATTCCCGGTTGAATGTCGAAACAATCTGGTTGCCAGCATGTTTACTTCTCGTCGGTGATTAATATTCAATTTACGAAGTCGCATATCCGGCATCAGGCGGTACGCCACTGTGCTGTAGTTTATTTCACGATTATTCCCGGGGAATTTCTATGCACGAGAATGAGAACCCGTACGCCGCGCCGCAAATATTACAAACGGCTAGTGCGGGCTATATCCAGGGGGAAGAGTTGCATGAAATCGTGCCAGCCGGCCAATGGCCGCGGTTGATGAACTTTATTATTGATCAATTCGCCATCCTGGGATTGAATTTCATTGTGGCTCTGCTGATTTTATTTGTGGGTGGGGAGGAATCACTGGATAAAACCCCCGATGCCTTGGTTGGCCTGCCGAGTTTTTTGAGTTATTACATCCTGATGGAAGCGACGACCCAGCGGACGATTGGCAAATTCTTGACCGGCACGATTGTCGTGAATGAGCAAGGGGGGAAACCCAGCTTGGGGCAGATACTCGGCCGCTCCTTTGCCCGCTTGATCCCGTTTGAGGCGTTTTCGTTCTTAGGTACTCCCACACGCGGCTGGCATGACAAGCTGCCCAAGACGTATGTTATCAAAGTGCGGTAAGCCAAAAAGTCCGTTCCCGTCACAGCATTTTCATTAGCTGGCCCCGATGCCCGCTACCCCCCCTCCCACCCTCGCCGATCCCGCTTATTTGCAAGCCGCGCTGCGGGCTCTCTCGCGGCGGTCGCCGGTTCTGCGCCGGTTGATTCGGCAGTGTCCCCGCCCCGAATTTGACTTCTTTGCCAAGCGCCGCAATCCCTTTGAAACGCTGGGCCGTGCCATCGCCCATCAACAACTTAACGGCACCGCGGCAAAGACAATTCTAGGCCGGTTGTGCGCCCCCTTTCTGCGGGGACGGTTTCCCCAGCCGGCGGAATTGCTCGACTTGCCCGACAAGACGATCCGCGCGGCGGGTTTTTCCACGGCCAAGGTCGCCGCGCTCCGCGATCTGGCGGTAAAAACCCTGGACGGCGTCGTCCCCCGGCGCTCCGTGCTCCTCAAGCTGTCCGATGAAGAAATCATCCAGCGGCTAACGGCGGTGCGGGGCATTGGCCGCTGGACCGTCGAGATGCTGTTAATTTTTGACCTCGGTAGGCCGGATGTCTGGCCGGTGGACGATTTTGGCGTGCGAAATGGGTTTCGCATCGCGCATGCACTGGCGGAAATGCCCCGCCCCCGCGAGCTGCACGAGCCAGCCGAGGCGTGGCGACCGCACCGCAGTTTGGCGGCATGGTACATGTGGCGGGCGGTGGAGTTGGGCAAAGGAGACGGATAGAAATTAAGAATTAAAAATTAGGAATTAAGAATTGAATGCCAAACATTCCGCCTGCTTCATTCTCACTTTTGACTAGGCCCATACACGCTTCGCGGCTATCCACCCCAGCCACCCCGCACCCTAGCTCCTCCTCACCCCTGCTCCCCCGCTCCTTTATAAACCGTCGATGCCAGCGGCGGCTTTGTATTTTAACCCGCGCAACTCAACAAAAAAACCCACGGGGAATGGCCCGTGGGTGGGTGATGAATCCCAATCAATAACGGCTTGAGAGAACCAAATTTCCCCACTAGGCCATCCGCCGACGTAACCCGATCAGTCCCGCCGCGCCGGCAAAGGCCAATAGCATCCAGGTCCCCGGCTCCGGCACGGCGGAAATCCGCCCGCCAGAGAACCGCTGTTGAATGGCGTATTCCGGCTTAAATGTCGAGACATCAAAGCTGGCGTTCCCATTGGCCATGAATTCTATGTAGTCCTGCAGGGCGTTTTGATCGGTCACGCCCAGCGAGGTAAAGCCATAGAGTTGGGACATGTAGGTATTCAATCCGCCGATGGAGGTGCGGAAGTATTGGTCGCCGCCGCCAGCGCTAAAGTTGAGCGTGGCCATATCCACGGTGGTGGCAAGGGGGTCCACCAGCCACATGCCGTTTTGGAGCACGGGGATTCCACCAATTTCAATCTCCAGCACGCGCTGCGCGGGGGTGGTGACCACGCCAGCGCTATTAAACGCAAAGCCCGGCTTGGTAATGTCGTACACCACTTCCATCCCGGCCAGGTGGGCAAACCGTCCATCCGCGCCGACGGGGTCGATCCCGGGATTCGGTCCATCGGTCGTGCGCGAGTAGGCGTTTTCCAAAAGCAACTTTAGATCGGCCAGCTTGACGTCCTCCACCACCGACACAAAGTTGCCAAAGGGAGAAACGCTAAAGGTATTCAGTTGGGTGACATCTCCCGCGGCAATATTCGCCCGGATGCCGCCACCGTTGACGATGGCAATCGCAGGTAGATCCACGCCAAAGTCCACCGCTCGTTGTTGCGCGGCGCGCAGCAGGCCGTCCGCCACCACGTTCCCCAGATTGGTCTCGCGCGAGCGAATCGTGGGCGATCCACCATGCAACAGTTGAACGCTGGTATTGGCCAAGTCATTGGCCGCCAGACCCGCGACAAAGTTTTGCACGGGAGTTACCACTTCAGCCTGGACCAGCGGATCGGCGGCGACGCCATGGGTGGCGTCGACCACGGTACTGGCGACACGTTGCGGGCCAGAGGAATTATCAATCCCGGTCAGGTTGCCGCTATTATCAAAATTGAGCGTCACCCGGCCCAAGTAGCCGTAATTACCGCCGGTGGTAACCAAGGGGATATTATTTCCGCCTAAATCCGTCACCGTGCTGGTGAGGGGGTAATTATTTGGGACGCCGGTCAAACTGCCGGATAACGTCACCGGAGAATCCCCGGGAATCAGACCTGTATCCACAATGCTAGCCGGAGCACTAGGCGTATAAGCGACCTTAGGCGAGATGGCGGTGGGATTTCGCAAAATTTCGTCCCCGCCGCCGGCAATGATGAGGTCAATGCCTGGGTTCAGGCTAGCCACCAGTGTGTTGTCCGTGCTGATCCCCTGCAGGTGCCCGGCGAGAATAATGTGATCGGCGCCCGCCATTTGTAAATTTGCAATTTGAGTATTGACCGCGGCGGCGACCGGATTGACCACCACAGCGCCCGGCGAGGAAACAAAGCTAAGCGTCTCGGTCGTGGCCCCAATGATGCCTATCTTTTTTATCCCCGCGGCGGTCGTCACATTGAGCATCTTGGTCGGGGCAATCGTCCCGGCCGTCACCAAGGATTGTAATCCGGCTTCCGCCGCAAAATTGAGGTTGGAGCTTAGGTAGGTCGTGGCATTAGTCGTTTGGGCGTCGCCAATAAATTCGGCCAACACATCCGGGCCAAAGTCAAATTCGTGATTACCCAAAATCGAGGCGTCATAGCCCATGCGGCTAATCGCCAGGGCGTCATAAAAAGTCCGGCTGCCGGGCGCGCCGCTGTCCAGACTGGCCTGAAACTGCGGCCCGGCCAGGAAGGTATCCCCCGCATAGATCGACACAACGCCATGATTGAGCGACTGATAATAAGCGCGGGTCTGATCAAGCTGGGTTTTAAAGCGGGCCGCTCCGCCGTACTGCGACAAGCTATCGGTATAGCTAATGAGGCGGGATTCGCCGTCATTATTATGCAGCACCGTCACCGAATATTGGGCGTAAGCGGTCGACATGCTATCGGCCGCGCAAAATAAACCAATAGCCAGGGCGGCCAAAGAAAAACGTCCAAGATTCTGTGGCATGAGCGACTCCCTCAGTAGATGGACAAGATGTATTCAAAATTACTCCAGACTCGAAGAGCCTAACGGACAATCATTAGAAATGCGTGTGCGGGTCGTGAGTTTTGCGCATGGGAGACTTTCCGCTTTAATTCCATATCTCCCTTGATAAAACCTAAGTGTGACGAATACGTGCACAAAAAAGTCTTGGAGTCGGTTCGCTGGTTATGCTAACCTAAAACGAAGAATTTCTTCATCATTATAAAATCAAACAAGAACCGAATTTGCTAATCCATGTCACCACATCAAATTGCACCAGCGCTCTGGGCCGGCAGCCCTGACTGGCGGCGGCTCAATCTAATTTTTCTGCTGTTTTGTACCCTGAACTTTGGCGTCCCTGTGGTCCTCGCGCAGATCCGGGAGCTTACGTTGACAGACAAAATCCCCCCGGCGGTGGCAGCCACCGCGGATTCCCCCCCGCATGCGGATCAATGGTCCGCTCCCGCATTGGCGGCACTGGCCACAGCGGGAAACAACCAAGCCAATTTACGTTTGGCCCTGGACAATGTCCCCCCCGCCCAGCGGCGGGGCTTGGAATTTTTGCTGGCAAATATGCCGCAACGTGATTTGGAGTCGCTCTCGAGCGAGTTCTTGCTAACGAATGTCCGCTTGGCCTACGCAGCCCGCGACACCGCCCCCTGGGGCAAGGATCTGTCCGAGGAGCTTTTTTTTAACTATATCCTGCCGTATGCCAACCTGGACGAAAAACGGGAGGACTGGCGGACCGAGTTTCGGCAGTTGGCGTTCCCCTTAGTCAAAGAGTGCCGCACGCCCACCGAGGCCGCCATCCGCTTAAATCGCGAATTTTTTCCGCTGCTTAAAGTGCGTTATTCCACCAAGCGTAAGGCTCCCAACCAAAGCCCGTCCGAATCACGCGCGAGCGGTTATGCCACTTGCACCGGATTGGCCATCATCCTGGTTGATGTCTGCCGCGCGGTTGGCGTCCCCGCACGGGTGGTGGGGACGCCACGCTGGTCGGATAATAGCGGCAACCACACCTGGGTGGAAATCTGGGACCAGGGCTGGCATTTTACCGGGGCAAATGAACAGGATAATCGCGGGCTGGATCATGGGTGGTTCACCGGTCGCGCCGCCCAGGCCAAAAGCGATCCGCCGCGGTACGCGATTTACGCGGCCAGCTTTGCCAGGACGGAGCGTTATTTTCCGCTGGTTTGGAATCGCGGCGACCGGACGGTTTTTGCCGAGGATGTGACGCGGCGGTATGTCCCGGCAGACCCATTGGCTGCGCCCGCGACCATGGCCACCGTGCGGGTGCGCGTGGTTAATGCCCGGGGCGAGCGGGTGGCGACAACAATCACCGTGGCACAGGAAGGTACGGACAAACCGGCCCTGCGGGGCCAAAGCCGGGATGAGACCGCGGACATCAATGATCATTTTACGTGCGAGCTAATACCCCATAACCGCTACACCGCGCAGGCGGAAATGGCCGCGATCTCCTTTACAACCCCCGCCGCCGGAGCGGAACAGACCATCACCGTCGAACTACCCCAGACACAGCCCACCCCCGCTATCCAACCAGCCGTGGAAAAAAAATAGGGCAGTCCGGGGGTATTTCCGCGAGCTACATCCAGCAACCAAAAACCATATTGCGAGAGACCCTACCCCAGCACGTACAATTCCCGGTTGCTCGCTGGCGTGACATGCCGCGTCACCACCGCCCCAAACAGCGTATGGGCGTTGCTGTCATAGATCGCCACGTCGACCCGCTGGCCGGTCAAACGTGGATTGCCGTCAAAGACCACGATCCGATCGCAGGCGGTCCGGCCCACAAGTTGAACGGTAAATGGGCTGGCTGAAGGCAAATCTCCTTGCAAAACACTGCTGGACAAGCCACGCTCACTGCTGGACAAGGTAGCAGTGGCACCCAAAGAGCCAGCAGTGGCATCCTGATGGAAATCCCCTTCACGATGGATGTGGTGCAGGATTTCAGGCTCGGCGGCATGGCCCGGTTCACTGCTGGACGAGCCAGCAGTACTACTCGCTACGCCAGCAGTGCCACCAGTGCTGATTCCCTCTCCGTGTTCTTTTCGCGCTAGCTTGCTCGGCCCCTCGACCAGCACCTCGACCGCCTGGCCCAGAAAGCGCTCGTAGTCCGCCTCGCTAATTTCGTTTTGCAGGGCCAGCAGTTCATTATTGCGTCGCCGCTTCACATCGTCGGGAATGTCGTCGGCGTACAGTTCGGCCCCCTTGGTCCCGGGGCGTTCGCTATACTTAAAGATAAAGCTGTTCTTGAACCGCGACTCGCGGACCAGGTCCATTGTCAGTTGAAAATCCTCCTCGGTTTCGCCAGAAAAGCCCACGATAAAATCGCTGGTCACGGCGGCGGCGGGGATCGTCTGGCGGATGCGAGCCAGCATCTCGCGGTACTGGCCGACCGTGTAGCCCCGCTTCATCCGCTTTAGCACGGCGTCGCTGCCGCTTTGCGCCGGCACATGCAGGTACGGCGAGCATTTGGGCAGGTCCCGCACCGCCGCCAGCAGGTCGTCCGTCATGTCCAGCGGATAATTGGTGACAAATTTGATTCGCCAGAGCCCCTCAATGTCGTTCAGTTGGGTCAGCAGGTCGGATAGCCGCGTCACCCGCCCATCGCCGTGGCGAAATTTGTAGCTATTGACCGTCTGGCCCAGCAGTGTGATCTCGCGGCAGCCTTCGGCGGTCAATTTGGCGGCTTCGGCCACGATATGCGCCGGATCGCGGCCTTGTTCCGGTCCGCGGACGCTGGGGACGATGCAATACGTGCAAAATTTGTCGCAGCCGATTTGAATGCGCACAAACGCCTGAAACGGCGAGGGCCGCATCTCGGGATCGCGGGCGGGGTCGTAGCTTTCGAACGAACGCTCGATCTCGTCGCGGGAGCCTTCCTTGCGGCCGAGGGAGACCTCTAGCTTTTGGCCCCCGCCAGCGGAAATTTCCGCCAGCAGGCGGGGAATTTGGTGCAATTGGCCCGGACCGACCACCAGATCGACAAACGGAGCGCGGTCAAACACCAGTTGCTGGTGATTCTGGGCCATGCAGCCAATCACGCCGATAATTTTATCCGGGTTGTGCTTTTTGGCGTGTTTGAGGCGGCCCAGGGCGGAGTAGATTTTATCCTCGGCATGGGCGCGGACGCTACAGGTGTTAAACAGGATCGTGTCGGCCTGTTTGGGAGAGTCGGTCAGTTGGTAGCCATCCTTGCGCAGCGCGGCGACGACGAGCTCGCTATCGAGGACGTTCATCTGGCAGCCGACGGTTTCGATGTAAAGATATTTCATGGGGAGTGGGGTTCGATATTTATGAATATGATTAGCACGGAGGAAATGCGGGAGATTCACAGAGCAGATGCTTAACAATGTTGCTTGGAACCAGGTTGGTTTTCACAAACTTCTGATCCGTGGGAATGAGTCAAATCCGCGCCATCTGTGTTTTATGGCATTATGATTTCTTGGCCGTTTTTTGTTCCCGCGCGATGTCTTGTTCTAACTCGCGCAGCAGCGTTTCCCGCCGGGCGGCGACCAGCTTGAGCAGGGCAAACACCGCCACGTAGGCCGCGGCGGCGAACAGTAAAATGTCAAACGGGGTCCAGGGGGACATGGGGGCAACATTTGGTCGAGAGGATGGGCAGCAAACTTTGGATACCTGGCATAGGCCCAACGCGAAACATGATCATACCATAAGGAATCCGATATGGGAAAACGACAGCTATGGCGGGGATTGCCTGGTTTCCTCCAGTGTCCTTTGAATGCCCGCTAATGTGTAGGCAATATGAAATAGCACAATCGCCGACTCCAATAGCACCCGGATATACAAGAGTGTAAAACTAAGTATCAATAATTGTGTGGCCCGACGGTACGCATAGTTAAAGTACTCTTGTAAGTATTCGGGAATTCGCAGAGATGTGGTAACTCGTTGCTCCGGTTCCTTCGGGGAAAGAACCCTCACCTGCACAAAATCTCCCTTGGAATTACCACGATCATCGTCGTGGGTCAACGATACCAAGTCGGCCAACAACATGTATAGCAATAGGCCAAATGCGATGACTAATACAAAAATCCAAGTCAAGCGAATGATCCAAGGGGTCAAATATTTCTTAAACTTCCAATCAAAAATATCGAATATCGAGTTGGAAGGTTCAAAACGCTTGCTCACGATGGACTGAAAAAATTCGTGATAGGCTCTTTTGGCGATTTGATCGAACGATGTGTTTAATCTCGCTTGCTTAATTTCCGAACCCAGCGGGGGAACCGCGATGTAGATCGGCATCTGGATCATTTGCCCGCATGCTGGACAAGCTTTGGCTAGACCACTGGAAGCCTCGTCCAGTGCTATTTCCCGATTACATGAGGGGCAGTTCACGGTTGACATTTTTTACTTCGCTGGAAAAATGATTTTCTACGATTAAGACTCGCCGTGTTCAGTGTAAATCGCTGGATATTCGTCGAATGTATATTAAAATCTTACCCGACCTGAACCTGATGAATCGTAGTTCGAGCTTTAGCCCGAAACCCAAGGAACTGTTGAATCTTTGGTCAAAGCGGATAAATCGGGCCGTTGGCCCTTCCATTTTTCATTTCCCATTTACCTAGGGCGACGCTGCGCTTGCCCTAGGCTGGGATAGGTCGAGCCTTTGGCCCGCAAATGTTTAGTCAACGAATTATCTTTGCACCTTGCGAAGATTTGAAAGGTTAGTAGTCCTGATAGCATCGCGGAAAACTTATTGGATAAAGTCCTGGCCAGACACGGCGGGGACCTTGCCGGAAATAAGATCCGCGTAACGCGCATCAATTTCCGTAAGCCATTCGTCGGAAAGTCGCGGGGGAACCTCCTCGGGAAAACTCGCCGCCAGTTCATCCAGCAGTCGCTGGCGATCGGCGAGGGGCAATTGCACGGCCGCATTGAAGATCGAATCGTATGTTTGCATGGATTTTGTAAGTTGCAGTACTTTTCAAATAGTTACATCTCGACCGTACCCGCCAACAATTCGTCCAGGGTGTACCGGCAATTTGACGGAAAAACTCCCGCGGGCAGACCCGTTTCCGCCGCGACACGCTCAAGCGCCTTGGCATAACTTTCCGCCAAGACATGTTGGGCGTGGTTGTAAAGCACTCCTTGCCCACCCCACACAGGCTTTCCAATTCTTGGCGTTGTTCTACCAGCGTGGCCCGCCAACTGGCCGAACGCTTATTCGGTTGTTGTTCCCACTTTAACAGATAGGTCAATAATACAGTGAGCCGGCTATCCACCTCGCGGCGATCGCGTCGTGCTATATCGAGCAAATACTCCGCAAGATTTTGGCTTTCTATTTGGTCCCAGCGTCCCTGCCGCACCAGACTGGCTGTTGCCTCTAGCCATGCCGTCTCGTCAGCGATCAATAATCCCGCCGCCATTTGTCGAGGATCGAGAATCATCGTTTTCCTTCCCCGCGTTTATCAGAGACTTTGGCTGCATGAAATTGCCTGCAAACCTGGGCAAAACCACAACCTCATGGGAAAAACCACTGTGGTGAATAATAATACCGGGTGATCTTAGTCGTTAAATAGCTTATTATGACTATTATAAATTGCGCTAAAGAGCATTCCAAGCCCATTCTCCATGTTGTCCGACTGCGGCCAGCCAGCCTCATATCCATTCCGCCCATGTCTAGCCTCTTTCTTAGCGCCTGCCGTCGGCAGCCCACGCCGCGAACACCCATCTGGCTCATGCGGCAGGCGGGTCGGTACCTGCCTTGCTATCGCCAGATTCGCGAAAAGACCACGTTTCTGGAACTGTGCAAAAATGCCGAGCTGTGCGCCGAAGTGATGCTGCTAACAGTGGAGGAACTGCAAGTCGACGCCGCGATTATCTTTGCCGACCTGCTTCCCATCTTGGAGCCGCTCGGTTTTGAACTGGAATTTACCCCCGGCGAAGGACCGATCATTCATAACCCGGTGCGCACGGGGGCCGACCTGGCCCGCTTGCGTGAATTGGAAAATCTCGCCGCGCTCGAGTTTGTGCCAGAGACCGTCCGCCTGACCAAGGCGGGCCTACCACCCCACATCCCGGTCATCGGGTTTGCGGGAGCTCCCTTTACCCTGGCCAGCTACGCCATCGAAGGGAGCGGCAGCCGCCAATACCCCCATACCAAGCGGCTCATGTATACCGACCCCGGCGCCTGGCACGCCCTGTGTCAATTGCTGACCCGCGCGATTGTCCGTTACCTGAACGGCCAGATCGCCGCCGGGGCCGACTGCGTGCAAATTTTTGACAGTTGGGTGGGCTGTCTCTCCCCCGCCGATTATCGCCACTATGTGCTACCACACATGCAGAGCCTGTTCGCGGGCCTGACCCCCAGCGCGCCAGTGATTCATTTTGGCGCGGGAAATCCGGCGCTCTTGCCGCTGATTGCCGAGGCCGGGGGAGATGTCATCGGCCTGGACTGGCGGACGGAATTTGCCACGGGCTGGCAAGCCGTGGGCCACGCGCGAGCGGTGCAAGGAAATCTGGACCCGTTGGTGCTCTTGGGCAGTTCCGGGGAACTGCGGCGGCAAGCAAGGGCCATTTTGGAAGCGGCGGGATCGCGCCCCGGACACATCTTTAACCTGGGGCACGGCATCGTCCCCCAAACCGACCCCGCGCGGGTGCGGGAACTGATCGCGATTGTTAAGGAAGAATCGGCAAAAATCCGCGGCGGGTGAGGGGGACCCCCGCAGCCCGAATCCTCAATTTCAAAGAAAACATTCGCTATTTTTCTAAGAAAAAGCGTTTTTTTGAATCCGCATTCTTGATTTCAGCGAATTCTTGGTGGTAACCCACTTCCGGGTTCAAACAGAGATGCGGAACAACCATACGGAACCACAATGATGAAAACATTCCTGAAAACAGTCGCTGTCATCGTTGCCATGGCAAGCCTGGCAACGGCAGAAGAAACACCATCCAAGTCACTGGTCGTCGCTACCCCCCTTGCCCCTAGTGAAGAGGCTTACGCAAAGCTCAGGGGTAGCCGTGCGGGTGAGGAGCGTGAGTTCGAGATCGCGCCCGGCGTGAAGATGACCTTCTGCTGGTGCCCGGCGGGTGAGTTTATCATGGGGAGCCCCCCATCCGAGCAGGGCCGAGAAGGCACACGCGAAGATCAGGCCAAAGTCACCCTCAGCAAGGGCTTCTGGGTCTCAAAAACCGAAGTGACCCAGTCGCAGTGGGTAGCAGTGATGGCGAGCAATCCACTGAAAGATCGAGGCCCCTACGGCTTGCCTTTCTCCGATAAGAACAAAGGCCCGAATCACCCCATCGTGGGCGTCAGTTGGGACGATGCCCAGAAGTTTATGGAAAAGGTCAATTCCACTCTTGGGAGCGAGGATGGCGGAAAGATGTCTTTGCCGACCGAAGCGCAGTATGAATACGCGGCGCGAGCGGGTGAGGCAGGAATGTACCCCGGCGGCAATCTGGATGAGGTGGCGTGGCACGATGGAAACAGCGGCGGTTATCTGAAGCCGGTTGGCACCAAGACGGCGAATGCCTGGGGCCTGCACGACATGAACGGGAGTACCTGGGAGTGGGTTCAGGATTGTTATTACGTGGAATTGCCGGGCGGAACGGATCCGATTGCGAAGGAAATCGGTCTCGACCGGGTGATCCGGGGCGGCTGCTGGTTCAAGGAAGCCGCCCGCTGCCGGCTGGCGACCCGCAGTTATCGGTGGCAGGGGGCGAGTCAATGCTTCAGCATCGGGTTCCGGATGGTCCGCAATAGTTGGCCGGCAGAGGTTTCGAAGCCAGCCATCGACCCCGATATCAATGGTCAGACCGTGACAAAGATATCCTATCAGGGCACCGACATCGAGAAGTCGTTCGTACAGACCGGCCCGAACACCTGGATGAGCGGTGGTGTTGCCTACACCGAGGTGAAGCGGACCGAGGGGAGCGTTCACCTCCGACAGGCCGGCAAGGTCGACGCGCGAGTGCAAATCGACCTCTCGGAAAAAACCATTATCTTTCGCGGCCAAGAGCCTAAAGAGGTTCAGCCCATCTCGAGCGCATCCAAGCATCTTCCCGACGATGTGAAGGCTGCGCTTGAGAAAGCCCGTCTGAGCAGTGCTGAAGCTGCCAAGGCACAAGCGGACAAGGCAATCACCAACAGCGTTGGCATGAAGCTGATGCCGATCCCCAAGGGGCAGCTTCAGATGGGCTCGGGGGGTTCAAGCCGATTTAAGGAGGCCCGGCACGAAGTCACAATCACTCGGGACTACTACATGGGCGCTTTTGAGGTCACTCAGGGCCAATATTTGAAGCTGATAGGCAACAACCCGAGTCACTTTCAAGGTTATCAGGTCGGTGATAGCTCCAATCATCCCGTCGATCAAGTTTCGTGGGAGGACGCTGTCGAATTCTGCAAGAAACTGTCGGAGTTGCCCGAGGAGAAGGCGGCTGGTCGGGTGTACCGCCTGCCGACGGAGGCGGAGTGGGAGCACGCCTGCCGGGCTGGCAGTAACGCTCCGTTCTCGTTTGGCGGGTTGGAACTAGCCGATGACCACGGTTGGTTCAGTTCGAACAGTCAAGGCAAAACGCATCCGGTCGGCAAGAAGGATCCGAACGCCTGGGGTCTGCATGATATGCATGGCAATGTGAATGAGTGGTGCAGCGACTGGGCCGGTGATTACCCGGAGGGTGCGGTCACCGATCCCACTGGCCCACAGAAGGGCGATTTCCGAATCTTCCGTGGTGGCAATTGGATGTTTGATGCCGTGATCTTCAAATCGGGGGTCCGGAGCAGTTTCCCACCGAGTGTTCGCTCCGACTACGTCGGCTTCCGCGTGGCTCTGAGTTCTCCAGAAATTTCCCAGGAGTCGGAGCCGTCGCAAGAAGAGTTAAGCCAAGCCGAGGGGAACTGATCCGATTGCGACTGATTGGGACCTCAATCGGGTGATCCGGGGCGGCTGCTGTCTCAAAGCAGCCGCCGACTCTCCCCTGGCGACCCGCGGCTTTCGTGCGTAGATATCTGGCTAGCCTAACTCGTTTTCACTTGTGTACAGCCCGCTTTGGCTCACCCATTTTCACTTCGGGCTGGCCGAGTGGTCTGGCGGACCCTGGCGTATGGTTTATGGCAAGCGATTCGCAATCGACCTGAAACTTGACACCTTCCTGATCACTGGAGACCGTATGATACGATTTATCCTCGC
The DNA here is from genome assembly GCA_033762255.1 of Pirellulales bacterium. Classification (NCBI taxonomy): domain Bacteria; kingdom Pseudomonadati; phylum Planctomycetota; class Planctomycetia; order Pirellulales; species Pirellulales bacterium. Next base: position 64,384 of record JANRLT010000025.1, read on the forward strand.
CTCGGCATTGGGCCTTGGCCTCTATGTGTCCACTCCCGTGACGGCCGAGGACTGGCCCCAGTTCCGCGGCCCGACCGGGTCCGGAACGACAAGGGGGGCGGCTCTACCGAGCGAGTGGTCGACGGACAAGAACCTCGCCTGGAAAGTGAAACTGCCCGGCACCGGTTTGTCGCAGCCGGTGGTGGTCGGTGACAAACTGTTCGTCACCGCCGCCGTCTCTGACAACCTCCGCAAGCCAAAGAGTTTTGGCCAGGGGGTCATCGAAACTGGGCGGGAGATGTTACCGGACGTGGAGATCGACTGGCAGGTTGTCGCCCTGGACCGCAATACTGGCAAGACTCTCTGGGCGAAGTCGGCAACCAAGGGGAAGCCGAAGCACCCGGTCCACGCGTGCAACAGCTACGCCACCGAGACACCCTGCGCCGACACCGAACGGGTATACGCGTACTTCGGGGCGACGGGAACGCTCGCGGCGTTCGACCACACAGGCAACGAGGTTTGGAAGGCGGAACTCGGCGTATATCCGACCGCGGCCAATTGGGGAAGCGGATCGTCGCCAGCGCTCGGCGGAGGCAAGGTGTTCGTCGCCAGTTTCAGCAACGCATCGGGGTTCGTCGTCGGCCTCGACTGCAAGACGGGCGAAGAAGTGTGGCGGTTCAAATGGTCGGACGGGGGCGTGACCACGTACAGTTCCCCCCTGGTCTGGGCGAACAGTAAGCGTACCGAGTTGGTGGTCTGTGGCCCCGACAGTGTATTAGGTTTGGACACTAATACAGGGATTGAACTCTGGCGGTTGTCTGGGTTCCAGCCGTTCACCTCGTCACCGACTGTCGACGGCGACACGCTCTACTTTTCCAACGGCAGCCAGAGTTCGGGCGGCCCGCTGTTCGCCATCCGGGCTGGGGCGAGTGGGGACATCACCACTAAGGTTGATCAGCCCAGCGAATTCGTGGCCTGGAACGTGACCGGGGGCGGGGCTGGCTGGTCATCCCCGCTGGCCTATAATGGATACTTGTACGTCCCAGGCAAGGGCGTGCTCGCCTGCTATGACGCAAAGACCGGGAAGGAGCAATATAAGGAGCGCCTGCCGAACATGAATAGGCTGATTGCCAGCCCGGTCGGAACCGGGGACCAGGTGCTTGTGACGAACGAGGATGGGTCGACTGCGATAATCAAAGCCGGGCCGAAGTTCGAGGTGGTTGGCAACGGCAAGCTCGATGACAACTTCTGGTCATCGCCGGCAGTAGCGGGGGGTGACCTCTATCTCCGCGGGGTCGATCATCTGTACTGCGTTCGCCAGGCCAAGTCCAAGTGATGTGTCATCTTGGCCGTGACGGGGTGGCAAGTGTAAAATTCGTTTGCACAATTCGCGAGAAACTCGACGACCTCGGGAGACTAAACTATGTGGAATTGATGCGTTGGTGTTCGTCATGATTCTCGGTCCGACGATGTCGGTCTCCTCTTCATCAGAGTGGTTCTATGAAAATATTTATTCCGATTTTAATGTTGGCCGTGGCGTTGCTGTTCGCCGTACCGGCTCAGTCGGCCGAATCGGAGAAAACTCCGCAAGAGATCGAGACCTTGGCCAAGGAATTGGTCGGCAAACTCGGCCACCCCGAATACCGGGAACGGGAAGCGGCGAGCCAGGAACTGGTGAAATTGGGCCTCGGCGCGCTTAAGGCGATCGAGGAAGGTCGCAAAAATCCCGACGCCGAGATAGTGGCCCGTTGCAAATTCTTGAACCAAACGATTCGCGCGAACGATCTCAAGCGGCGTATCGAGCTGTTAGCCGACGACAAGGACGGGCGCATCGCAAAGACCCTGCCGTTGTGCGCCACCTACGTGAAAATCTGCGGTAAAGACGAGAATGCCCGCAAGTTCTACTTCGAGCTCTGTAAAAACCACCTGCAACTGCTCGAATACGCCGCCAACAACCCCCAAACGATGGGCGAAAACTTTATCGATCTCATCAACGAGATCGAAAAACGCGGCAAGGGCGATTTCAGTCCGGAAACGGAAGTCGCCGCGCTGTTGCTGATCGCCGCCGACGAGAAAATCGGCCCAGCTATCGAAGAAGCGAATCGCCAGCAGCCAAAAGGGGGCGACCGCAACTACCTCCGCTTGATCGGGCTCCTCTGGACGCCAAAATATGAGGCGGTGATGATGGATGCCAACAACGGACCCTATTTCCGCAAGCTGCTGTTCGGTTGGGCCAAACGACTCCCCGAACCTCTCGCCATGTCATCCTTCCTGTTCTTCATCCAGGACATGATCAACAAACAGGTTATGAATCTAAAGAGCGATTCGGACACCCTCGAATTCCTCATGGATCTCGCCGTCTCGACCTCCGCACGGGGACTGCCATACCATAAGGGAGTGGCGATGTCGCTGGTGGCGGTGGCGAGCATCTCCAAGAATGATCGGATTGCTTTTTTTGAGGAAGAACTCTTCAAGGACGAGACGACGTTGGAACCAGTCGTCGGCTTCGATTTGAACGGCGCAATGAAGATCAAAGTCGAAACCCGCGCTTGCGATTATGCCTTGGCGGTCTGCGTGAAACTGAGCGGGCAATCGTTTCAGGATTACGGATTCGACATTCTTGGCTCGCACAGCGATATGTTCGAAAACTGGATATACTCCGGATTCACCAAAGACGAAACCCGCAAAGCCGCGTTCAAGAAATACGAAGAATGGCGAAAAATCAACCCGATCAACAAGAACTAGCCGCAGTAGGACGAACCGCGGGTAGCATCGTTTGCTGGCGAACCGGTGTTGCGCAGCAGCCAATCGTTAATGCCGCAGACTTCTAAAACATCGATATCGGCGTGGATTTCGCCGCTGGTCCCTTGCGCGGCCAAGAGTGTGGGCAGCTATTAGAAAAAGGCCGCGCACTCGGCGGGGTGGATGCGAGAACTGATCGCGTTTGTTATGGAAGAATCGGCGAGCCTGCGCGGTGGGTGAGGGGTGAGGGAACGGGGAACGGGGGATGGGGGATGGGGAACGGTGAACAAAGCCGCCGATGGCTACTTAGTCAGCTGCTGGAGCGGTAGCGGGGGGGGCGGAAGAATTGTAGGAGGCGACTCCGTCGCCGATCTCCCAGGCGTTACGGGTTCAGGAATACGTTACTAAGGTTGCCGATTGGATGAAGCGTTAAACGGGATGCCCAATGGCTAAGATACCCACAAATAATCCAATACACACAAGTAAATTCCCGCAGTAGTAAAGTTGATCATAAAATATTTAAGATCGAATTGCAGGCTAACGCTGTTTTGCCAGTAGTTGCAGATAATAACAATCAGCATGTTCATAATATTAGGCAGAAAGTTTCTGTCAACAAAAAAGCGGAAATATGCAATTTTCATTAGAAAATCATCATCCGCGTTAACATGTGTCACGGCATCAATATTTCCTAGTCCTACAATTATCAACAGAAAATACAACACTGCGATTAGCGTTAGGCAAAGCTTAGAATTAAATTTACCCATTTCTTGCACGGACAATTGCCACGCTGGAGATGCATGCAAACAATAGATAGATCCAATGGGCAAACAAACCCCTGCTAGACACCATGGTCGTGTCCCATGAAATTTGAAACTTATCTAGATATAGAAAATGCACTGACACAATAACAGCACAATTAATTACAAGTAACACATATGGGTTGATTACTTGAATCCACTCAAGTACTACTCTAACAGTTGTGTGAAATATTGTCATAAATGCCAATGATTTCATGCTTATTCAAGAAGTGCCAAAATACCGTTTACCGCAGAAATAAACTCCTGAGTGTACCACTTTTTTAAGTTACCGTAGACTGGGAATGAATACCGTCTCCCACCTGCCGCCCCGGTTGCAAGAATTCGCTTATGGGGCGGGCTAGTTCGCGAAAGCGGGTCGCTGGCAGGGCCACCGTTCCCCAGCGGGGAGAAATCACCCGCGCGGCGCTGGCGTAATCATACCAACGGATCCCCAAAAAGGCGTACCATTGCCCCGCGTGGCAAAAAAGTTCCGGCACGGCCACGGGGCTTTGCTCGCCGGTCAGCAAATACGCAAAAACGAGCAGCCCACAACTTCCCTGGCCAAAGAGTTGCTCCCACGCGGAAAGTCCCCGCAAGTCCTCTTGAGTGGCCCAATTTTTCCAGTATTGTTTTTGCTTGCCGCCGCCGGGAAACTGCCGCCCCTTGACATCAATCAGCCAGGACATGCCGCCGGGAAGCGAGATCAGATAGTCGAGATTTTTGATGGAGCCATCCCCCAGGCTGTGGCGGTGGGACTCGTGAATGGCCACATAAGGGACGCGGCGGTGCCGCAGATAAGCGGCAAAGGCGACTTCGTAGGGATTCTCGCGCTTAGCCATAAGAACAGCAAGAAAGAGGGTGCCGCAAGAAGGACAACAAAGGCAAAAATAAAAATGCTGGGTGCCGCAAGAATAACAAAAAAAGCAATAGGTGATAAGAGTTGCTTATTTGCAAGAATAATAAATATTGCAAAATCTGAAGGGGTATTCGCCTGGCTAGCATATTATTGCAATTCGCATTTTTTGCCTTTCTTGCTTTTCTTGTGGCTAATACAAATTTTTGTGGCCAATAAAAAAAATCTTGTGGCGGCTGTGGAGCTGGCCGCGCGTTTAGCGCCTGCCGCTCCACTGGCTGAGCAGTTGCGGTACGGTGCCGCCATAGATTTTTCTTACGGCAGCTTCAAAGTTCGCTCCTCCCCGGACCGCCGCCAGCAGATTATTAAAGTTCGTGTTCTTGCCCATGAAGACACTTTTGACAAAGCCGTACGCCAGGATATCGTTGGCTTCTCCCGCCACGTTGTTGGACAGTAACTGGCCGACGTTGCGAGTGCCACCCAACGCCGCGGCGATGTTATTGTCAAAATATTTGATCCGCGGGTCGCGCGGTTCGAGCTTCGCCGCCAGGACCTTGCCCGCCCCCGTGGCAAACCAACTGGGAAATTGCCCCATGCCCAAATTGCCAATAAACAGACCGCTGGCCTGCTCTTGGGCTAAGAGTTTCAGCGAAAAATCGCTCGATTTTGCCGGAGGCCAGATGACGCCATAGGCGTTGATCACGTCATAGCGGATATGCCCATGCAAGCCAATGGGGATTTCGCGGTCTTCGACCAGTTTCCATTCGCGATAATAAAAATTTTCTCGCAGGGCAAAGAGTGTGATGCGTCCCTTGACCGGCGGCTGGTCACTGGGAATTTTATATTGCACGGCGAGCGCCCGGAGTTGCGCGTCGGCGGCCTCGCCGATTTGTTTGTGCACATCCTCGCTGCAATTGCCAATGACCAGGACATTATGCGTTTCAAAAATCTTGGGCTGCTCGTCGGGAACGGCCGTGCGAAAGTACCGCTCCGCCTGTTGGCGGCGGTCGGCTTTGAGCTGATCGTGCGTCGCGCTTTTGGCTTTGACCGTGGCGACCACGGTTTCCAGATTGAGCATGGCGTCGCCGCCGTCAAAGCTGGCTCCTTCTGTGATCCATTTTTCCACCAGGGCGATTTGGGTGTCCGCCAGCGGATCACGGTTAAGCGGCATCCGCTCGCCGGCGGTTCCCTTGAGCTTTTTGATCAGCAGGCTATCGCCAGGCTTTCCGGGAACGACAATCGCGCCGCTATCCCCCCCCTTTAACAGGTTGCGAAAATGATTGAATCGCAATCCCCCCCGGTCGGCCCCTTGCCCCTCTCCATGGCAATCAAAACAGGTGCTGGTCAAAATCGGCGCTATGTCCCGGGAAAAAGAGACGGTCTCTTTGCCTGTCGCGGCCACGACGTCCAACATCGGCATCGCGAGGGGCATGGGCGGGGGCGTGTTGCCACGCGGAACCAAACTGGTAAGCAGGGCCTTGGGATCGGGACCGTCAAATTTGGCCCCCTCGTCAATCCATTTTTTAAAGGCCGCCAGTTCCGCCGGTTCGACCTTTAATCCGCCGCGGGGCATGTTGCCGCTTTCAATCTCGCGGACCCCTTCGCTATTTTTGCTATCCCCTTTTTGTAAGAGGAGCTTCCCCTGCGACCCTTTTTCGATGACTTCGTAACTGGCAAAATTTAACCCGCCACGGGCGTTATTCACATGGCAATTGCCGCACTTGGCCACCAGGAAGGGCGCGATTTGCTTGACAAAGCTGATCGTGCCCCCTCCTTTGCCGGGGGTCCCTGGAGCCGGTTTTTCGACCATCGGCAGAGTAAAGGGGGGGATGGTCACCCCTTGCAGTTCGAGCTCACCCCGCGCGGCGTCCAGTCGTTTGGCCAAATTGCCCACAGGCAACGCCATTTCCGGCTGGGCGGCAAATTCCAAAAGCGCATCCTGTGCGGCGGGCAACAGCTTGGCCGCCGCGTCATATTTGCCCGCCTTGAGTTGCGCCTCGACCTTGCCCAGGGCTGTGGCCGCCGCTTCTACTTTTTTTTTCTGTTCGGGCGTGATCGCCGCTATAAGCCCACTCTGCTGATAGAGCAACCCCAGCAGGCCCAGCAGTAGCAAAAGGACAACACGGGGGGGCATGCACGCACCTACGATAGGGACAAGCTCAAGGGGGAAGAATTAAGGATTTTTACCGACTACTCTATTTTAAGGTATTCGTCTGGCCAGACCTAGTTTATTCCCCCCAAAAAAGTGGGTTTCCCGGCGGGAAGCCATGTTCCATGAAAGCGACGTTAACCCGAAAACCAACCAAAATGGAGTTAGGGAACTCGGATGTTACTTTGACGCCGGGGCGAATTTCACCCGCCCCCACCGCTCCGGCACATGCATATTGATGAGTCCCTGGGGGGACCAGACCCAATTGTGCTCTGGCCGCTGGGGTATCTTGACCACTTTGCCCTCCACGGTTTGCACATCCCAGTTCACGCGGGAAAAATTGATCCGCTGGGAGTCGCCGGGCCGGGGGGGAAGGGGTTGTTTGGTAAGTTCCTTAATTCCCTTCCAGGGCCAGGCAATTTCCACGGTCCAACCGGTATCCCGATCACGCGGGTCATTTAGGGTTCCTTGCACGCGCGTGGCCGTGCGCAGGCCGATAATTTCCCAACCATTGATCGCCTGGCCGCCGTCATTGTACGGTTTGGGCAACAGCAGGTCCCACGTGGTATTGAGGGGATTGAGTTCCAATTCGCCATACAGCAGGCGGTCTCCGTCCGGGTCGAGAAATACTTCAAAGTCGGGATCCTGAAAAATCACCGCGTCATGTTCGGTGATGGTCCCCCAGACATTGGGTTCGGTGATTTCCGCCGCAATGTAGAGCGCGTGATCGTCCCAGAGCATTTTCATGCGCGTCCGATGGGTTGGCGCGGGCTTGGCGGGGCCTTCGATATCGACAAAATCCTCGCTCCAGGGGGCCTGCTCCCAGGCGGAATCGTCCAGCGCGCCGTCAATGCGCGGAGGCGCAGCCGTCTTGGGACAAACATACTCGCGCGGCGGGGGAAAGTCCTTTGGCAATGGGGGAACCGCCACCTCGTAAGGAATGGCGGCCTCGGCGGGAGTCGCCGCGCCGGCGGGGTCCGCCGGTTCTCCGCGCGAGGGTACGACCCCACCCAATAACATCAACCCGCACAAGGAGATGATCCCCAAGTCCGCCAGAGCACGCCCAATCATGAAATCATCCCTTCCAAAAAAGTAATCAAAGGGGTCGCCGTGGCTATTGCGCACCTCAGGCGACCCGGGGGAGTGGCATCACTCGTCGCGGATTGCATTTTGCCACAAGTCCGAGCGAACACCAAGACTTTTATTTGGGCAGGGTACGCCCTAAGATCTATCATGTTCATTTTTCGCGGAAATTTGTGGTGGGGAATGTTTGTCCCGCAAAACTTGTGGAGCGTAAAAACTGCGATCCGCACAACCTGTGGAGCGTAAAAATCAGTCGCGGGCCACCGCAGTGTTGAGAATAGAATCGCGTTAGGCGCTGGGGGAGCGGTACTAAGAAGTGATGCCAAAGTTTACGGCAAAGCAGGCTGATTCTAACGAGACTCCCGACCCCTGGGCGTTAGCTCCGCCGCCACTGCGCGGCAATGAAAGAGCAAAATTGCATTTCCCGCCGCGCAGCGGTACAGTATCGTAGCCGTGGGCGCAAGCCCAAGGTTGGGTAAAACAAAGAAGCAGAAGCCGCGTAGTGGCGAAGTAGGAATGCGGCAGGCACCGTCTATCAGGGGTACACATGTCTTTCTTTTCCCGCCTGTGGCCGTTTAGTCGCCCAAAAATGCCCGAACTGCGACAGTTGGTCTATGATCACGACCAGGCGGCGCGGACGTATGCCGAATATGTGGCCCAAATCCCCGAGCGGTACCGCTATCGCTCCCCTTTGCCGTCCGACGCGCGGAACGGCGCGCAGGAACTGCGGGAGATCAATGAGTCGTTGCAGCTCTACACCGACTTTTACGCCACGCCCACGACTACCGCCGACGAGCGCGGCCAACTTGACGAAGAATGGGACTTGAAAGAAAACCAACTCATACCCTGGCCGGACGAGGACCAATATCGCAAAGTAAAAGTCTGGCTGGACGCTCATTTTGAATCGCTAGCGCGACTAAAGCGACTGCCGGAAAAGTGTGATTATATTTCCACGTACAAGTCCCAGGAACTCGAATACGACTCCAATTTTCAAGCTGGACTTATCGACATCAATATACGCAAAGCGATCCTGATGCTATCGTTTTTGGGTTATGCCCAAATCAGGGAACGGGATTGGAATGCGGTGCAAGAAACAATCTCCCGCGGTTTGGCCATTGCCGATCGCTTGGCCGCGGGCAAGATGTATCAAATGGATTTTCTCGTTATCCGTGGAATATGCAATATCCTTGCTAATCTGTATGACTGGCTGGCGCGGCATCCCGATTATGCTACTGATAAACTTTCCGGGCTGGTGCCCCTGTATCGCGCGGCGGCATTACTACCGCCGGGCGAGAACCGCGTGCGGCAAGTGGAGTTCCAGGAATGGGGATTGAGCGCGCTGGCGCGGTTGCCGCAATGCCGCGATATCGTCAATCAATACCTGGCGATATTTGGAGTTGGCGTGGTGGGACAAAGCGAGCATCCGCTAGAGCAGCCACAACCAGCCAGTGAAATTCATCCCGATCCCGTGATTGCCGGAGAAATGAGCGCGATAATGCGGGAACTGGCTAGCGATTCCGCCGCGCGCCAGTCGAATTGGCACCAAGAACTGCTGCGATTCGCGCGGGGCAACTCCACTCGCTTGCTGCCGCTTGATCGCACAGCGGTATTCGAGCAATTGCTCAATGAACGCATTTGCCTTCACGAACCGGAACTGAGCCGCGATCTGCTGAGCGGGCCACTTGAACAGTTCCCGGGCGAAGAAAACTGCGCAGTGAATGTCGCTGACAATTGGGTGGCGATTTACCGGGCACAGCTTCGCGGGGAGTCACTTGGCGAAGAGTCCGAGACTTCGCGGGTATCTGAAACATCCTACAACGAGTATTCGCTGGAAGAGGCTCTGCTTCAGCAGATCGGCAAACCTACCGCCATGCACCGTTATCGGCTGACGGTCATGCAGCACCGGCTGAGCTATCAGCGGTTTCTCTGCGCGATCTTTGAGCGGCTACATCAGCGCCGGCCAACTGCATTAGAGGAAATTGTTTCGTCCGGCATTGCTCCCGAACTGCCGCTGGATCCATATAACAATCGACCGTTTTTGTATTGTGCCCAGCGGGGATTGCTATGGACACCTGATGCGGACGGGAATAACGCGCAACAAATCGACCGCTATTTCCAAGCGGCTGGTGGCGATGACGGCAATAGTCTCATGGCGGGAATCGCGCGGTTGCACGCGCTGGAGTAAAATGCAAGCTAAGCCATACCGGAGGTCGGCACCGCTGGCTAGAATCCGTCCGCCGCTGTGCGACTGATTCAAGAAAAAATTGCATTATCCACCGCGCAGCGGTACAGTATCGTAGCCGTGGGCGCAAGCCCACGGATAAGATAAGTAGAAAGTCAAAGCCGCGCAGCGGCGAAGTCGTGGTACATAATTTCATGGCAGGCACATACGCCAATCTGCTGTATCATCTGGTCTTTAGCACCAAACAGCGATTGCCCTGTCTCAATTCCTCTTGGCGGGAAGAGTTACACCGATATTTAGGAGGGATCATCAAGGGAGAAGGGGGGTTGCCAATTCAAATCGGAGGTGTTGCCGACCATGTGCACTTGCTAATAAAACTTAAACCAACAATCGTTATTCCTGATTTACTCCGCCAATTGAAGGCGAATTCTTCCAAATGGATTAATGCAACACATGGAGGGGCGGGCAAATTTCATTGGCAAGATGGCTACGCGATTTTTTCCGTTAGTCAATCCAATGCGGACATTGTTGGCAAATACATTCTGTCACAGCCAGAACATCATCGGGAAATAGCGTATCAGGAAGAACTGTTATTACTTTTGAAAAAGCACCAAGTCGATTACGATGAGCGTTACCTGTGGGAATGACTTCGCCGCTGCGCGGCTGTGCCCTTTTTACGCATGCCATTCCGGGGGTTGGCACCCCCGGCTAGCATCCACCGCCGCTACGCGGCAGTTTAATTGGCCACGCGTGCTAATCGGCGTGAACGTGCTTGAGCAAAAAATCTGCATTCGTATTTCGTCTCTCCCCCCTAACGCGGCTGCAAGCTCCCCGGCACGTTCCCCACCCGTGGCTGGGTCGCGCTGGGGTTGGTGTTATACGGACCAGGGGCAGGTTGACCAGGAGACGGTGCGTTGCCGCGCGGGAATTGGGTGACAGTACCCGCCGGAGCATTGGGATTCGTCGCTGGATTCGTCGCGGGAAAATTCTGAGGAGCCGCGTTCGTACCTGGTCCAGTGGGTGGCAAATTGACGCCCAAGCCCGGATTTGTGTTAGGAGAGGGATTCGCGCCCACCCCCGGATTGCCAGGCGCGCCCGCGGGGGGCTGGGGCAAAAATCCTTGCTGGCCCGGTTGCGGACGCTGCGCCTGGTTGTTTGCTGGATTGTTTGGCGCTGCTGGCGGAAGGTTATCATTCAGCACGACCTTTTTAAATCCCCACGGCATCTTGGGCTCAATAAAGTTTGTTATAAAATTGTCCCACAGTCCATTGACCGCGTGGCCGGACAAACGAAAAACCGTCCGATTTTTGCCCCCCGGGTCGTGGGTCTGGATCGCCAGCGGCGACAAATCCTTCGCGCTCAGGATCACATCGACCTTCATATAATTCGCCGCGTCCGCCTGATATTTGGGAAACACCTCTAGCCAGATTTCCTTTCCCTGGATGTCCGGCGGCGTGTTCACCCGCACCCAATAACGGGCCAGCATCTTGTCTTTCTTTTGGCCAAAGACAAACGGCAGCGGCCCGTCGGCAATCGCCTGCCCCCGCATATTTTCCGGCAAGGTCGAAACCTCCATCACCTTCTCTTTGTATTTGACGTTGTAGATCGACGTCCCGTCACAGACCCAATGCTCGATTTGTTCTTCCGTACCGGCGACCATTTTGCCGGTGGCGGCATCAAAAATCTTGGGCGTGACAATTTGAAACAGCCCCTTGTCGGGGGCTTGGTATTTTAACTTGCCTGCGCATTCGGTTTTTGGCCCTTGGGCGGGGCCCCACACCGGATCATATTCCCAGCGGGTAAAGTCGCACTGAAACGTCTTGACCTGGGCGCTGGTTTTTTCCCAAGCGTCGAGGATCTGTTCGAGCTCTTGAAACTGCTGCGGCGTCAGTTGAAATGGTTGGTTGATCTTTTGAATCGCCACGGGAGGGATGCCCGGCAGCGGCTGGCCAACCGGGGGAGGGCCGTTCTGCAATGGCAATTGGCCATTTTGCAACGGTTGTTGTCCATTTTGCAGTTGGGGCTGGCCGTTGACCGCGGGGGGTAACTGTCCGGCGGGCGCGGGCAAGAGTTGCCCCGGTTGCAGGACGGGCTGTGCCGCGCCGGCGTTCTGACCCGGCGTGGGGGGGAAATTTTGCACATTCGGCTGCTGAAAATTGGCCGGTTGCACCGCGCCCGCTGGCTGGCGCGGCGCGGGATAATTGCCAGACGGATAGGCAGAAACTGGCGGCCGATTCGGTTGCGCCTGATTTTGTTGCGGCCGATACGGTTGCGGCTGATTGGGCTGTGGCTGATTTTGTGGGGGCACCGTCGCCGGAACGCCCGGACCCTGGGCGTGAACCAGACTCGCCATGCCACCCAAAAGGATCCAGGATAGCGCGAAAATACGAAGAGGGGCGTGCGGCATGGGATAATTCCGTAAACGGACGGAGAGCGACCGCGATCGCGCGGCCAAAAGCGGGCCAGATTTTAGCTGGCGGTGCCGCGGGAACCTAGAGCAGTTTAGGGGGTAAAGAAAAGAGCTAGCATGCTAGCAACGATCGCATTTTCTTGATTATACAAGCTGTTCTGCATTATTAATTATTAATTCGTAATTCTTAATTGACTTCAAACTTCCACCCCCTCTCCCACCCGCGGTACGATCGGCTGGGCGTTTGCCTCATGTCCGACCCGTGTCGCCCAGTGATTGGCATCGACGGCGATGGGGGGCCAAGTGTTGTAATGGGACGGCAACACTTTTTTGGCCTTCAGCAGGTCAATCGCCACCAGCGAATCCTCCACGCCCATGGTGTAGACATCGCCAATCGGCAGCACCGCCACATCAATCCCCCCCCGCCCAATCAATGTCATATCCCCAAAGAGGGCGGTGTCACCGGCAAAATAAATCGTGGTTTTGTTTTCCGTCAGCGTCAGCAGGTAGCCACACGGATTGCCGGCGTAGGTTCCATCCGGCCAGGACGAACTGTGCAGCGCGGGGGTCATCTTGGCCGTTCCCCAGTCAAACTTGACCGTCCCCCCGATGTTCATGGGGACGGTGTTATCGATCCCTTGGCCGCGCAACCACTCCGAGATTTCCCAGTTGCACACAACAGCCGCGCCGGTCCGGCGGGCAATCTCCACCAGGTCGGCCGTGTGGTCCTCGTGCCCATGCGTGACCAGGATCACATCGGCATTGGCCTGATGCGCTGTCTGGTTGGCGGCGGGGTTGCCGGTAAAAAAAGGATCAACGAGCAGGGTGTGTCCGCCGGTCCGTACCGTCCAGGTGGCATGTCCGTGCCAAGTAAGCGTGGCCATCAGGGGGTCTCCCGTGTGTGGAAACAAGGCATGAACAAATGCTAAGCAAGCTGCAACAGCACACCCGCCGAGTTAAAAACGAATTATAGCCGCCATAGCTGGATCGACTCAACATACCATATAACTGTACTTTTGTCAAGTACTTTGGAAATGGCAATTAAAAAAAATTTCGCCTAAACCTCCACCAATTCCGGGGCCTCTTGGACCACGTTTAACACGTTTGGCTACACCCATGACGCCCTGGGCCGCCAAACCAAGGTGACATTTACGGATAACACCGGGACACCTAACAATTTACGGGTACCCCAGGAACTTGTTCCTGGGTCGCGGCGGGGTGGCACCGTTAAAGTTTCCATTTACAACCAGTGCTGACCTTGTCTTGCCGGTTCCATTTCCTTGCACCAGACTTAGCCATTTTCAAAAAACTTGGGGTGCCACTGTCATTTTGACAGTGCTTAGCCAAAGGGTATGCCACTGCCTATAGCTTAGATTATCATGGTCAAGACTTTTTCGCAGTTCCATCTGTTTAAAATCATCAAGCTCCCGTCTCGGCACTGGTGTTCCACCAGTGGCACACGACTGTTTCACAAAATGGCCAAGTTTATGGTTGTTCTTGGGGTGCAAGGAAATGGCTGTCAGCATGGACTGGGCAAAGCTAGAATAAAATAGAGAAAATTCGTCAGTGCCACCCCGCCGCCTCACAACCCAATAAACAGTTCGGTGCCGGCAAATCCTCCACCGCAACCCAATCCATTTCCCTATCATCCTTTGCAACCCTATCCCGTACTATGAAAAGTAACCTTGCCGAACTAGCTTTTTCTTCGCGAAGTTACACTCTGCAGATTGCCTCATTGGCTGAAAGCATGTTGCTAGTTTGTGCGATTTTTTTCTTATACACACCAGTACGTTCCCATGAATTGTATCATTACACACCAATGTATGGAACTAGCATTTGTATATTTATTTTATCACGTTTAATTGCGTATATAGCCAATCAGGAAACTATAATTGGCACAATCATAAAGATTGCTGGCTTTATTGCAATTATCATTTATGCGCAGCACCTACAAGCACTTGGTGGATGAATAAAACAAGTTGCGAAGAGTTCGCCCTGTGCCAAAATAAGTGCAACCCCAAAATGACGGCGGGGTGGCACCGTTGAAGTTTTCCTTTTCAGCAAGTCTTGGCCCTGCTCTTGCCGGTTCCATTTCCTTGCACCAGACTTAGCCATTTTCAAAAAACTTGGGGTGCCACTGTCATTTTGACAGTGCTTAGCCAAAGGGTATGCCACTGCTAATAGCTTAGAAATTTATGGTCAAGACTTTCTCGCAGTTCCATCCGTCTCAAATTATCAAGTTCCCGTCTCGGCACTGGTGTTCCACCAGTGGCACCCGACTGTTTTACAAAATGGCCAAGTTTTTGGTTGTTCGTGGGGGTGCAAGGAAATGACTATCAGCAAGAACAGGGCATGGCTATAATCAAAATGCATAGCATTCGTCAGTGCCACCCCGCCGTGCCGATCCGCTGGGTGGAGTGTGACTAGGTCTGGAAGAGATGAATCCGGATGGTGAGTTTTTTCTGGGAAATGCTTCTTGCGGCTGCGCCGCCCAGGAACAAGTTCCTGGGGTACCCGGTTAATCGTAGCAGGTGTTGTGACGATTGGTGCAGCTGTTTATATTGCCATAAAAGGACCGAATTGCGTGTGTGTATGCACATGTGCTGGTGGCGGTAAAATAAACCTTGGGTACATGAACCGTTTCATCTGCTATTTACAGAATTTGAATCCAGATCGTCCGATGGGTTTGGTGTTGTGCTATTGTGCAGATTAGTAATCGCCAACACAATTCTCATGCACTTTGTGAACGGTTGCCATCATGGTTTCCTTCAAGCCTTTTTTTGTACCAAGCCCATTGCTACTAGTTTCCGTAGCAATGGCCTCTATGGTTTTAGGTGCGATCGTTGGAGGTCTAATGTGGGCATTATTATATGCCGCTGCAGCGATAGCCTTTTTACTCGCGATTTCAGTTTGGTCTTGGCACCGCTTTGACCAACCTCCACGGCTTAGTTTACCGGAAGCATTACTAAAAATCGATCAGCTTCGTGATTCAAGGGTTGAAATTCGACGTTCAGCGGCTATTGCACTTCGCGGCGCGAGTTCCGAGTGTAAGCCTTGTATTTCACAGCTACTAGCATTTATTAATGACTATGACGAGTGGGTTAGAAATATGGTTATCCAGGCAATTGGACGACTTGGCGTCGACACGATTGAAATCACTAATGCGCTTGCAGGTGTTCTTGATGCACATCCGGACGCTGCGATTGAAATATCGATTGCGATTCAAAAGAGTAGCGTTAAATCTGACCAAGCTACATCAATTCTGAAAAGCAAACTTCCGCAAATGGACACTCGCACACGAATTTTATTTGCTCAAGCTTTGTGGTCTGTAGAGGGGCATTTGGAGAGCATAATTCCAATTATCGATGATGGCCTGAAATCCAATGATGTTGTGACGCGTCGAATGGCTGCCGATATGCTGGCTAGTAATTTAGCAGTCGCAAGCACCGTTGTGCCGCTGCTAAAGCGATTGCTAAATGACACTGATCGACGCGTCCGGAAGTCCTGCTTGAAGGCCTTGCATGATATTGGCGAAAAGCAAGGGAAAATCCTATAACGAACATCGTCGCTCTGTGCCAAAATTCATGCCAACCGAGTATGACACGGGCAAAACTGAAAAAAAGTAGAAGGCTTGAGGTAACGATTGCTTCGTTCGCCCCCGATCCAAGAAGAAATGTGAAAACCGGGTACTCCCGATTAGCACTCATGATCAAAACGGCTACCCCAGGAACTTGTTCCTGGGCCGTGAAGCGGCGGGAAGCCATTCCTTGATAACCGCGTTTAAGTACCAGTAAACCCGCGGCATGTCCGACTAGCAGCGCGGAACGATAGCTGAGACTCGGCGAGTAGAACTCGCCATTACGGGAAATTCGGCGAGAAATACTCGCCATTACGGGAAACTCGGCGAGTAAAACTCGCCGCTACGGGAAATTCGGCGAGTAAAACTCGCCGCTACGGGGTGCAGCCTGTTGTTCGGCAACGGAGTTGCCTCCTACATTTTCTCTCGCCTCCCATCACTCGTATCCCACCCCTCGTCTCTCGCCCCACGACCCACTTGCCGCCTTACCGCTCGCCGCTAAAAAGTAAAATGCGCCGTTACGGGGAGATTCGGCAACGGAGTTGCCTCCTACATTTTCTCTCGCCTCCCATCACTCGTATCCCACTCCTCGTCTCTCGCCCCACTACCCACTTGCCGCCTTACCGCTCGCCGCTAAATAGCGTCAACTGCGCTTCCCGTTCTTTCTCGGATAAAAACTCCTTGTGCAACAGGCTGGGTTGGATGTCGTGGTTATGCTGGTACTTATTGCTGCGGTACTCGTTGATCGTGCCACAAATTTGATGATAAAAGATCTGGCAAATCGGCACGCCGGGATAAATCTTGACCGGTTGCACGGCAAACATCTCCAGCGTCCAGTAACCGCAAAAGCCCACATCGCCAAAGCCCGCCGTCACATGCACAAATAGCCCCAACCGGCCAATCGATGACCGCCCCTCGATCATCGGCACCAGATTGTGCGTCTCGGTCCGTTCCGCCGTCCGGCCCAGGTACAACTGATTGGGATTCAGGATGAGCCCCTCGGGCGGAATGTACAACCGCTCCACCCGATTCGGTTTTTTCATGTCGAGCACAATTTCCTCATAAACCAACAGCTCGTCATGCAGCGTCAGGTTGTAGCTGTTGGGGTTGAGGCGGCTTTCTTCAAACGGATCAATGCAAATATCCTCCCCCAGCCGGCGGTGGATTTCCGCGCCTGACAAAATCATGGCTGCACCTTATTCAAAAGTATCGGTCGGGAATGTTTCGTGGATTTTAACACGGGGACTCGCTCTTTTGGCAAACTTTGGGCTCTGTCTCGCGCGGTTACGGCCGGTGGCGCCACGCCAATCCTGGGGCACAGATCCAACAGCGGGCAAATCTCGCACTGGGGCTTGCGCGCGGCGCAAATGGCCCGCCCATGATGGATCAATTGGTGGCTAAAGTCGATCCAACTTGACCGGGGCAGCAAGGCCATCAAGTCCTGTTCGGCCTTGACGGCATCGGTATGGGGGGTCAGGCCCAGGCGGCGGCTGATGCGTCCGACATGGGTGTCCACGACAACGCCGCTGGGAATGCCAAAGGCTGTACCCAGGACGACATTGGCGGTTTTTCGCCCCACCCCGGCCAATTTGGTCAGTTGGTCGAGCTGGTTTGGGACCTGCCCGCCATGTTGATCCGCCAGCGCGCGGCAACAGGCCTGTATATTGCGGGCCTTGTTGCGAAAGAAACCGGTCGACTGAATCAACCGCTCAATCTGTTTCAAGCTGGCGGCGGCCAGATCGGCGGGCGTGGGATACGCTGCAAAGAGGGCCGGCGTGACCAGATTGACCCGCTGGTCGGTGCATTGGGCGGAAAGAATGGTCGCGACCAGCAATTGAAACGGCGAATCATGCCGCAGGGCGCATTCGGCCGTGCCATAGTGCCGCCGCAGTCGCGTGGCGATTTGGCGGGCATGGCGTTTGGCTGGTGGCAAGGCCGGCATGCAGAATTCCGCGTGACAAAAGGGGCCACGATCAAAACGCAAAGAAGCCACCGCTCATCAAAACAAAATGCTTTGATAATAAATCGCAAACAAGTTTCTCTGTTCAATGTGCAACCCGCGAGCAGCGGTGTCAAGGGAGCGGAGCGACAAAAAACCAACCGGTGAATTTTGCCTAGAAAACTGCCTTAAGTTTGGCTAAAAAAGTCTTGCGTTGCCCGCGGGCCAGGGAGAAAATTATTTTTCTCAAATTCCCTTGCCAAAGCGGCAAAATCTGATATACTGCACGCATGTTCATATTTTGGGGCGCGTTCCCTTTTCTTGTTAGAGGAGTTTTAAGATGAAATCGTTGTATGCCGGATGGTGCCGCGCTTTGCTGGCGGCGGGTATGCTGGTGGGTGGTTGCTTGGTCGTGCATGCCGCCGATCCCGCGGCAAAGGCAGCGGCGCCGGATGCGGCGGCCGCCCTGCAGGCGTATTTAGAAAGCGCAAAACCGGGCAAACACCATGAGGAACTGGCCAAAATGGTGGGCGAGTGGGAGGCCCAGGTCGAACACTTTATGCCTGGCATGCCGGTGGAAAAGTCCACCGCCACGGCAAAGCGCTCGATGATCATGGGGGGGCGATATTTACAGGAAGAGTTTAAGGGGACGATGGCCGGGATGCCTTTTGAGGGGATCATGACCCTGGGTTATGACAACAATTTAAAAAAGTACACCTCGGTCTGGATTGATTCGATGGGGACCGGCACCATGGTTGGCCATGGCACCCCGTCTAAGGGGGGAATGCTGGTGGAATGCAAAGGGACGATGTACTGCCCCATGCACCAAAAAGAGATGGCCTGCCGGACCGTCACCAAAATGACCGACGCCGACCATGAAATTTTTGAGATGTATGGCCCCGGCCCCGATGGCAAGGAAACCCTGGCCATGCGGATCCATTACACCCGCAAAAAATAACCAACGTTGCCGCTAGGGGTAAATTCCACTCCCACCGGCCCGGGGCCTTGACCACCCGGGCTGGTGGACTTTTTTTAACGGCATTTTGCCAGGGGTTCCACTTTGCAAAGGCGGGATTTTCCGCGCACAATGGGGGAATGAAAACACTTGTGGGCCAGTTGTTGATTGCCGTCCCCCAATTGCTCGACCCGAATTTTCGCCAGACGGTCGTGTTGATCGTTCGCCATAATGACGAAGGGGCCGTGGGGCTGGTGCTCAATCGCCAGGCCCCCCTCAAATTTAACACTGTCTGGGAAAAACTGTGCAACGAGCCTTGCCCGTTGGAGGCGCCGCTGTATGTCGGCGGTCCCTGCGGCGGTCCGTTGATGGCCCTGCACCAGATCCCCGATCAAAGCGAAATCGAGGTACTGCCGGAATTATACTTTACTTCTGATATTCAACAAATCCGCGAGGTGCTAGAGCAGCAGGCCGATCCCCTGCGGCTGTTTGGCGGATATGCCGGCTGGGGGCCGGGCCAGCTCGAAGACGAATTGAATGCTGGCGGGTGGCATGTGCACGCGGCCGAACCCGCGCAGATCTTTGCCGCCAACGACGCCTTGTGGGAATCACTGATCCGCGGGATGCGCGGTAAATCCCAACTGGCCGATTGGCTGGGTATTAAACATATCCCCCCCGCTCCCTGGTTGAATTAGTCGGATTAACACGCTCTATACTTACCAACCCAACCTCTCTTTTTTTTGGGATACTTCCGTTGACATTTTCTGCTTCCCCTGGCGATTTCCCGCCGCGCGTGCAACTGGTGGCCAGTGGCGACTTACGCGAATCGGCCAATCAAGTCTGCTGGCCAGCGCAACACGACATGGAGCAGGCCCTGGCCCGCGCGGTGGCGGCTTGCGGTTATAAATTGTCGCGGGGGCATGCTTATTGTGAGCATCGGCGGCATGGATTTATCAGTTCGCAAAAGGAAGGAATGCGGGTCTTTGCCGAATTGGACCCCGCCGCGCCGTTGATCGTGGCGGAGGCTGTCTGGCAATATTCGCATCATGTCCTGGCGGGGCTGACCACGCACCGCGGACCAATCCTCACCGTGGCAAATTGGTCGGGCCAGTGGCCCGGCCTGGTCGGCATGCTGAACCTTAACGGTTCCTTGACCAAGGCGGGCATCCCCTACTCCACGCTCTGGAGCGAAACTTTTACCGATGAACGGTTCACCACCCAACTGCGGTCTTGGCTAGCGAACGGCACGGTGCGGCATGACGCTTCGCATGTGCAACCTCTGGCCCACGTAAAGATTCCGCCCGCTTGCCGCGCACTCGGGACGCAAATCGCCGTTAATCTGCGCCTGCAAAAAGCCATCCTCGGCGTTTTTGACGAGGGATGCATGGGCATGTTTAACGCCATCATACCCGATGAGCTTTTACACCCCACGGGCGTATTTAAGGAACGACTTAGCCAATCGGCCCTCTATTATGAAACCACCCAGGTCGATCCGGCGGAGGCGGCGGAGGTGCGCGCCTGGCTAGAACAGCGGGGGATGACTTTTGTCACCGGTCCGGACGAAGCGAGCGATCTGACCGACGCCCAAATCCTCCGCCAGTGCCAAATGTATATCGCGGCGGTCCGGTTGGCGGACGATTTTGGCTGCGATGCCATCGGTATCCAGTATCAACAAGGACTCAAAGACCTGCTTCCCGCCAGCGATCTGGTCGAGGGACTCCTGAATAACGCCGATCGTCCGCCGGTCCGCGGGCGCGATGGACAGCGCGTGCTCTTTGCCGACCGCGCGATCCCCCACTTTAACGAAGTGGACGAGTGCGCGGGACTGGACGCGCTATTGACCAATCGCCTGCACGCGGCTTTGGGCCAGCCGGTTGAAACCACGCTGCACGATCTGCGTTGGGGGGACCGCGACCCAACCGGCACGACCGCCGACTATGTGTGGGTCCTGCTGATCAGCGGTGCCGCGCCCCCTGCACATTTTATCAATGGCTATGCCGGAGCCAGCAGCGAACGCCAGCCACCCATGTACTTTCGCCTGGGCGGGGGAACGCTGAAGGGGATCAGCAAACCGGGCGAGATCGTCTGGTCTCGCTTTTTTATCGAGGACCAACAACTAAAGCTGGATCTGGGGCGCGCGCGGGCGATCGCCCTTCCCCCGGAAGAGACCGAACGCCGGTGGCGGGCGACGACTCCCCAATGGCCGATCATGCATACGGTGTTTTATGGCATCACACGGGATCAAATGATGGCCCGGCATAAAAGCAACCATATTCAGGTGGCCTACGCCACCGATGCCGCCGCCGCGGATCAATTGGTCCTGGCCAAGGCCGCCTGTGCCGCCGCGCTCGGCTGCGAAGTGACGTTGTGCGGCACGCGCGCGAACGGGGAACCCTGGAATAACTCCTAGTAGCCTGTTGAAATTCAAACCGCATGCATGGAAACTGGTTGCTGTTTGTTCGTCAAAACCACGGCATTTTGTATCAGCAATTACTTTTCAACAGATCGCAAATGAAAGGTGAAAAAGGTTCTTGAAGAAGAATTTGTGAACACTAATCTTCGCTTATCAACACTAATCCAGAGTATATTTTGCCACCGCAATCGATCTAAACGGTCCGCTTACCTTGGAAATTCCGTCTGGATTAGCGAAGATCAGTGCGGATTAGTGGTTCAATTGCTTTTCTGTTAAACCTGGATCAGGTTGCAACTTCAAACCGAACGAAGTTTACTTTGCCACCTATCGTAACTCAAACGACTTACCCGGCCAGTGGTTGTTTTTTTGACGCGCAACAAAATCACGATAAATTATGTCAACTAAGGATTTTTCAACAGGCAGCTAGGCTGGGATAGGCCGGGCCTTTGGCCCGCAAAGGATCAAACGTCGATGGCCCACAATTGAATTTGCCAATCAATTCCGCGCACACTAATCTAGAATTCAACGGTTAGTCGTACGGATAACGCGAATTGGCAGGATTGACACTAGTCGTCTCTATTCGCTCATAGCACTCTTTATGGCATTATTTCTTGCCATCATTTGCCACCAACGGTTGCGGAAATGTGGTGTTTTGGCAACATGGACTCTTCGCTCCCAAAATCCCAGGTAGTTGTCCGGCGGAAATATTTAACCGTAACTTCTTTGAATGCCGCTACTTGCGTCGATGGACCAGGTTTTCTGGCAAGTTGCCACGCCCGCGGCGCGGCATCTGCCTTACTAAACTGACGGGCCAGCCAGGATGCGGCCCCTTTGTGATTGGGATTCGCCCCGGTTCCCTCGCAGCCCTGGTCCCCTCGGGCTGCGAGGGGACCCTGGGGCAGCATTTATCTCCCTTCCGGCACCGGAATTATGCACGCCCGCGAACTATTGAATTTGGCGGAACTGTTGACTTGGCAAGGCCCCATTTTGGCGGAGCATCGCGCGGCGCTCCCCGCGGGATCACTCGCGCGGTATTGGGCTGCCTGCAAATGCCGACTGGACCGGTGGGACCGGGAGTTAATCTGGCTCCGGGAAAACTTCACAACTCAGCCTGGATTTAACGGACCGGGCTGGCGGGCTATTCAGGCGGTCTGCGATGAAATTCTCACGGGTGAAATTTTATCCCGGCTGTGGGCGGCTATTATGTGTCTGCATGATCGGCATTGCGGCCAGACGGATGGCGGCCCCATCGCCCGCGGCATCCTAAACGGCCATATCACCAGTCGCCAACGGGTGCTGGAACTCATTTTGGATTATCAGGGAGTCGGCCCGCACGAAGGACAAATTTTAAACCGCTTGCGCTGGAGGTGCGAGCGTTGGACCGATGTGTTGTTGGCGCGACTGCAAATCAGCGGCGATGTCGCCGAATTTGCCCATGATGCGGCGCGGCTGATTGATTTTAAAGAGGAATGGCCGACGGGCGCGCTGGTCAGCGCCGTTCCCCAGGCCCGCGCGGCGTGGCTGCTGGCGTCGTTTCGGGCGACATTTCAAGATTCCCCCCCTCCCGCCACGGCCAATGCCGACCTCAATCGACAAATTGCCGAAAGCCTGCTGAGCTGTTTTCCGCCCGAGGCGTTTTGCGATTCGGGGACCTTGCGCACCTTGTGGGAGGCGCGGCTGATCGCGGGGGCGACCGACGCTGAACGGTTGGTGGGGCAGCTTCAATGGTTGGACCGGCCCGCGACCGCTCCGGCCACCTCTTTTGACATTAGCCCCCGCGCTCGCCAAACGGTGGAGCGGCCTCCGCGCTTTTAATTCGCCAGCGCGACATGCCCGGCTGGTTGCCTCATGCACGCCGGGCTGGTAGCATCAATGCTTATTCCCCTGGCGCTCGGTCAACGCTTCGTTTTCGGCCCAACCAGAAGGCGCTCACCCACGGTTTTTGCCTTTTACCAACCGTGGGTTCGCGCCCGTCGGCTGATTTGCCCGACTCAACTCCAGCGCATTGACCCTACCCTGGTCCGTTCCGTATTTTCATCCTGGAGTTTGCCATGATCCTTCGTCGGCTGGCCTTATCCTGTTGGTGCGCGGCGATCTGCGGTATCGCTTTTGTGGCAAATCCCTGTGACGCGGCGGACACGGTCAAGGTCTTTATTCTGGCTGGCCAATCTAACATGGAGGGAAAGGCTCCCAATAAATTATGGGAATATCAGGCGCAGGCCCCCGCCACCAAAGAGCTCTTTGCCCATTTGCGCAATGGGGACGGCTGGATCAAGCGGGACGATGTGTTCATCAAGTTTTTTGATCGGCATGGCCCGCTCACCCTGGGATATGGCTCTCCCGACAGAACCGGCGTGGAACTGGAACTGGGAACAATGCTGGGGGATCACTTTGAAGAACCGGTGCTGCTGATCAAAACCGCCTGGGGGGGACATTCGCTACAAAAAAACTTTCGCCCCCCCAGCGCGGGTTTGCCCTCCGCGGAACGACTGCAACAGGAACTGGCGGAAAATCAAAAAAGAGTCGCGGCCAATAACGAAAAGCAAAACAAGCAAGATCCGCTCCCCACGCTGGAGGACATAAAATCCCGCTATGGAGCGTCCTATCGAGACATGCTGGCCGAAGTCCGCCAAACCAAAGCGGAACTGGGCAAGCTATTTCCCGAACTGGCGGACAAAAAATTTGAGTTGGCGGGGTTTGTCTGGTTCCAGGGGTGGAACGATCAATATAACCAGGCGGAAACAGAATACGCCGAGAATTTGCGGCACTTAATCCGCGATGTGCGCAAGGACCTGGACGCGCCGCGGCTGCCCGTGGTGATCGCCGCCATGGGCCAAAACGGCTCCCAGCCCGCCACCGGCGCGATGCTGACCATTCAAGAAGCGCAACTGGCCGTCATGCACGAGCCGGAATTCGCGGGAAATGTGAAATCCATCCGCACCGACGTGTTGGTGGACAAGGCCGCCGAAGAGCTCTATCCCCACTGGCGCGAAAAGCGCGAGGAATGGGACCGCACCGGCGGGGATTTTGCCTATCATTACCTGGGAAGCGCGATCTGGTTCATGCGCATCGGCCACGCCATGGGAGAGGCGATGTTGGAATTGCAGGCCAAGTAATACCAGTCCTTGATAAATCTAGCGCAGCAAGCATTTCGTAAAGGCACGAAGTTGTGATGGGTAATTTCGGAATTACGCAACCGCGTTGCGGTTGAATTTTTGGCTTGCAAAATTCGCAGGGTAACCGCTACGCGACTACCCTGGGCTGAGTACCACAACCGCGTTGCGGTAAAAGCTTACCGCGAAGCGGTTCCGTATCGCAGCCCAGTGGTTGGAGCGCAGCGAACAACCCTGGGTGAGAGGGTAATAACGAATGCCCCCCTACTCCAACGGAGTTGCAAACTCTTGTAATCCGGATAAAAGCTGCGCTATGATTCCTTGTGAATGGTATAACCAAGTACAAGCAGCCAGCGCTATGACATAATCAAGGTGATTTAGCACGGAAATGTCCGCCAGCTAGGTGGAACAATCAATTGACCTCGCCTTCCCAGAATGATTGCTGCGACCAAGCGGGCTTGTTCCCCTCCGTCGTTTCCGCGGAGGCTGTTCCCGGTCCTGGTTTTTTTGCCGTAAGGCGGCCTCCCTGGCCTTGTTCGGTAATTTCACGAGGATCCGTTGAGCCATGCGCGTCAACTTTTGCCTGATTCCCCTCCGCGCGTTGCGCTTGTTCATACAGCCGGACCAACGATTCCAGCGTATCCGCCTGGGAAGCAGTCTTGTCCGTCCGCCACCGCGCGATGCGCGGGAATCGCAACGCCCAGCCCGACCGGTGCCGCCCGCTGGG
>JANRLT010000026.1 GCA_033762255.1 Pirellulales bacterium
TTTTGTCCAGGCGTTTCTCAAACTGTCCACATTTCAGCGGCAGTCCGCCTTTTACACTTGGCTGTATCGAATTGCCTTTAACGTGTCCATTAGCCGCCGTCGCAAACGCAAACCCACCGTCAGCCTGGATCAACGCCGCGAGGATCATGGCCAGGAACCCGCCGCCCGTCCCACAACCCCTGCGGACGACCTGGAAAGCGCGGAGCGCGTCGTTCAGGTGCGATCGGCTTTGGCCAGATTGCCGGACGAATATCGCACGGTATTGGTCCTGCGCGAGATTGATGGTTATTGCTACGAGACCATTTCCGAGATGTTGGATTTACCGCTGGGGACCGTGCGCAGCCGCTTGCATCGGGGAAGACTGGAATTACGAAATCTGCTCAAGGAAACCTGGCAGACCGAGGAACTTAATTAACCATCCATCCTTTGCGTAATCAATTACCGCATTTTTGACCCACACTTTGCTTCATGACCGCAGATTATCGACAATTCGACGGTTATTTGCCCGATGATGAACGCCTGAGTGCGTATCTGGACGGGGAATTGTCCGCGCCGGAGCAACTGCAACTGGAAGAGCGGCTTACGCATGATGCCCAATTACGGCAGTTGGTGGATGAATTGCGCGCGGTGCGCCAACAACTGGAATCCCTACCAGAATATAAGCTTTCGGGTGATTTTGCGGCGGGAGTGCTGCGCCGCACCCAGCAAGAACTGTTGTTGACCAATCCCCAGTCGCGGCTGGATGGCCCCCCCCCTGGATTACAAATAACACCCTCGCCCGCGATTACCCAGGCGTTGGAGTCCCCATCCACTCCGTCAAAGCCTGTGCCGCTTTCCCAACCCAGGGAAATCACCGACGCAAAATCACCCCTCGCTACGCCCTCCCGCCCGGCCCATTGGCGGCGGCCCGTGGTCTGGCTGGTGGTGGCGTCCGCCGCTTGCTTGATGATCTTGATTTCCAATTCCGATCGTCCCCGCGACCAAAACCCAAAAATCGTGGTTCTGCGACAGGAAGAGGCGTTAGGCCCTGCTGGCGATAAGTCACGGGAGAATAAACCCCAGGACCTTTCGGCTCCCTTCTCCGCGGGTGGACTAGCGGGAAAAGAACAATCACAGGAAGAATCTGGCCACGATACACCGTTCATGAATTCCCCGGCTCTTCCTGGTCATCAGTCACAGTTTCACGGGGCGAAAGATTCCACCACATACTCTCAAGCGGATGGAGCTGGACCCCTGGCAAAAGGAACTAGCGCCCCGGAAACGAAGAATGGCCCCTTGGCAGATGAGAAGGCCTTGCAGGCAAATGGAGCTGGCCTGCCGGCCTACGGAACTGGCCTGCCGACGGATTACTTGCCTCGGGTGGCTCCCGCGTCCACAAATGAAAAGCTCCCCCAGCAAGATCAGCCCGCTTATTCCCGTGGTGCCGCCAATAGCCCGAACAAATCCGCGCCTCCCCCGTTAAAATTTAGCGAGAATCCCCAGGAATTTGCTGAAAAATTCAACAAACCAGCGGAACCCTCCCAAAACGCCGGGGAAGATGCGGACCTGTTTAAATTTCAGGCCCTGCGTAAGTTACCTGCACTCCCCACCCCGGATAGGCATTCCCCCACGCCCCCGTCCCCTCCGACCGACGCCGCGCCCCCGCGGGGCAATACTTTGCCAAAGTCAGACCATCAATCTATTCCGCTGCAAAAAAATGCCGCCGCGCCCCTGGCGGAAACCGCCGAACCCGTCGCATCAAGTTTTGTTGGGCGGGCCGGGGATGGAGCTCCTCCAGGCAATTCCGACCCAGGGAATGCCACAGATCAACCCGTTACGGCCTTGATGGCAAATAGCGCCCTCGTGGATCAGCTTTCCACCAGTAAACTGGCTTTTCGCGAAACAGCCGCCGAAGAAATTGTCATCCTCCGGCTATCTCGCGTGGGCGAGGGGTTACCCGGTCCCCAACCGAATGAAAATTTCACGCGATTATTGGCTCAAAATCATGTATCGCTGTTTAACCTGGAAGACCAGATAAAACAGAACCCCCCGGTGCTCCAGCGGGCCGATCCCGGCTCGTCCTTCATCGAAGGAAAACCGTCACGGGAAAAGGAAATGGCAATGCCCGAGGAAGCGGCCAAAACGGAAAAATCCGCACACTACCCAGAATCCACCACTCCGCCGCAACCTGGCCTTGCTCTGGTACCCTCCGAACAGGTTTTGCGACAATTGGATATCGCGGCGGACCTGGAACGCGCGGAAGTTTATTTGCTGGAAATCGAACCTCAACAATTTGATCAATTGATTCGGGATTTGCAGCCAGAGAAAAGTCCCTTTGTGGACTTGCGGGTTTCCGCGCGGACAACACGGTCGCTGTTGCCCCTGCCAGGTCCTTCGGGAGATGAAACCGGAACATCTTCAAGTTACGGTGCCGCCTCAACTGATAACGCCCCTATCGACCGCAACACCTCAAATAGCGTTCCGGAGCTGTCGGCGGCGACCACTTCCCCAGCTAGCGATCCACTACCAGCCACCGCGTTAGCGGAAACCACTAACGCACCCGCGATCGCCACTGCGCCCGCAATTTCCACGGCCCCGGGCGCGGCAATGATCCCTTCCCCCGCGGATATTCCCGCACCCACCGTGGAAATGCCCGCAGCCGCGGCCCCCGCGCCCGCTCCGCCAGAGGATGCCAGCTTCACGGGTCAATCAGAACAACTACCGCCAACTGCCGCCGTCCCATCTGCCGCCGTCCTTTCCCCGGCACAACCCGCACCAGCAGCCGCGAACCCAGGCGTGAGCATCGGCGAAAAAAAATCCCCCAGTGATTTTGGTGGCTCACTACCCGGGCAGCCCCAACAGCAAGGATTGGCCGTGCGGCTATTGCCATTTTCAGCCGGCGCCACGGCAAATTTCGCGGGCGACAAAGCGACCAACGCGACCGCCGACATACCCTTGCAAAATTCAGAGCCATCCACCGGACACAACTGGAAATTGGGATCGTGGGAGGCTATTTGGCAAAACTTGACCGGCACAAAGCCATTACCCGCCAATCGGCCCCAAATTGCCCAAGCAGGACGAGCGAGAACCGCTGAATTGCGTTCGGCCCTTCCCCAGGATAACCATCCGCCGGTCCCCCCAGCAAATGTCCAGGCCGTTGAGCGGGATCGCGAACATGACAACCCGGCCCCCCCCATCCCCGACCACAGCGTGAAAGAGAAAGGTACCGCCGCGGCTCCATCCCCGGTCAGTTCCCGTGTCAAGGTCGTGGTGATCATCGAAAGCCAGCCCCCCTTACTGGCGGCCCCTCCTGCTCCCTAGTAGCCTGTTGAAACAGTTGGGTTTTTTTAGGGAGCTAAGCAATCTATACCAATCGCAGGTAAATAGAGCGCGGTTTTCACCCAGTTTCCAAGAGATTACGCAAATCCGTGGGAGTAATAATTCATTGGTTTTGCCCGCTCACTCAGGGTAGTCGCTACGCTCCAACCCGTGGGCTATGATACAGAATCGCTTCGCGGTTCCCCTGTACCGCAACGCGGTTAAGGAACTCAGCCCAGGGTTGCCGCGCAGCGGCTACCTGGCGAATACTCCCTCTCCCTCTGGGAGAGGGCCGGGGTGAGGGAATATACCGTAACGCGGTTGCGTCAGCCGGTAATAACCGATGAATGCTTGGTGCCTACACAAAATATTAACCGCGCAATTTTTTGCTAGAGCGCTTTTCATGCTAGTGTCAAATTGTAACCACAGTGGCGTAGGTAGCGGGTACATTCTGCTGGCTTGAATTGATCTTCGATGAGTCCCACTCTATCCCACAAGCCTTCGACCGTTCTTTCAGCGGCGCTTGCTAG